>JBCCEO010000178.1:0-11782 GCA_039030255.1 Planctomycetota bacterium
ATTGACTGCCAACACCTGCCGGCGGTATAAAACCGAGCAGTCTGGTGACGGTCTCAAATGAGCAGAATTTCCATCTGATCTTGCTAAAGCACTAACGTGCTTCTCGCAATCAGCTTGGAAATCAATCGCTCACCAACTTTACGTTCTCAGCCCGCGGACCCTTCGGTCCTTGCCCAACCGTGAAGGTGACTTTTTGACCTTCACGCAAGTCGTTGAAGTGCACTCCCTCCAATGCTGAGCTGTGAAAAAACATATCATTACTGCCTCCTGATGGAGCAATGAATCCGAAGCCCTTATCCGTGAGCCGCTTGATCGTACCTTCTTGCATAACTAAATTCCTCAATTGAGATTTGGTGCTAGTTGTTCGTTGAAAACCGTTTTCAAAAACGACCGTCACACCGCTTGTTTCGAGCACTTGGGCTCAACGTTTCGCTTGCTAATTGCTGGTTACCCAACGCTGTCTTGATCTTGGCGAGTCTCTTCCGAAACCTCTCGATCTCTCGCGTCGATCTCTTCCAATTTGCTTGTTGGCGTATCGGCATTCCTACGATCGATTCGGCGCTGTCGTTTTTCTTCAGCCTTGCGTTTCTTGTCCATTTCACGTTGCCGTTTAGCGAACGTATTTTGATTCTTCGCGATAACATTGCTCCTTGAAAGGAATGCAGTCAGAGTCCATTGGCAAACTGTAAATTAGACACTGGCGCTAACCGCGCGATTGCCTGGCCGCGGTTTCTTCTTTTTGTTTCCTTTGAACTTGCCACGATCTCTGACACCGCCCGAAAATTTGGAGCGATGGCCTTTCTTCGACTTTGCACCGATCGATTTACTTGAGTCTGTTTGCCGAGAGAACCCGATGGAATCGGGGTCGGAAATGGCAAGTTGCTTGCCGATCAACTCTTCGATCGCCCGAAGTTGATCCCGCTCATCTAAAGTGCAGAATGAGACCGCAACCCCAGATGCTCCAGCGCGTCCTGTACGCCCCACTCGATGAACGTAGCTCTCAGGTTCAACGGGCATGTCATAGTTGATAACGTGTGTGACCCCTTCAATGTCAATGCCGCGAGCAGCAATGTCGGTTGCAACTAGAGCGGCAACTTTATTGCACCGGAAAGCGTGAAGAGCTTTCTCGCGAGCCGCCTGCGACTTGTTTCCATGAATCGCAACCGCGTTAATGCCAGCGCGGTCCAACTTTCTTACAAGTGCATTTGCGCCGTGCTTGGTCCGAGTGAACACGATTGTTCTTTCAACTCTTTCTTCACGAAGCGCATTGCAAATAGTTCTAAACTTGGTACTTCGATCCACAATTTGAATTGTCTGGTGAATCTTTGCGACGCCGGTCGACTTTGGAGTTACATCGACTGCTACAGGGTTGAAAAGCAATTGATCGGCGAGTTGCCTGATCCTGGGTGCCAGCGTCGCCGAGAAAAACAATGACTGACGCTCTTCGGGCAATTCAGCAATGATCTTTTTTAAGGCGGGCAGGAATCCCATATCGAGCATCCTGTCCGCTTCGTCGAGCACAAACATTTCGACGTCACCGAGTTTCAGGTGCTTTTGGCCCATGAGATCCAGCAGTCGCCCTGGTGTGGCAATCAGGATATCGACTCCACGACGGAGCGCAGCAACTTGTTTTGCTTGGCCAACACCACCATAGATGGCTGCATGCCGAAAACTCATGTACTTTCCATATTGTGCAAAGCTATCGCCAATTTGGATTGCCAGCTCTCGAGTTGGTGCCAGCACGAGTGCTGTTGGCAGATAGGGCCTGCACTTCGGCCGCTCATGCCCCAAGAAGTCTAGAACTGGCAACGCGAAAGCCGCCGTCTTCCCGGTTCCCGTTTGGGCGCACCCCAGAATATCGCGTCCCTCAATCGCAGGAGGGATGGTCTTTGCTTGGATGGATGTCGGCTGCTGGTAATTCAGTTCGGCCAGGGCTCGTGCCAACGGGGAGAACAAGTCGAGTTTTTGAAAGGATCTCAATAGACAATTCGATGTTGGTAGTTTGGTGTGTTTGCGGGGCCAGCCCCAAGCATGACTGATTGGCAGCGGTGATATTGAAACCGAAATAGTCGAACTCTTGAACCCGGCTGCTAAGGATAATGGTTCGATGGCCCTGTTAAAACCATTGATTGGGCGAAGTAGTTCGCCAACAGGGTCGAAGTTTGGGTGAGACAGGTGACGAACAAGAAAGTCACGTGAATGAATGCGTCGTCCGTGCGACGCGGCGGCTATCCGTAAAAGTCGGTAGACGGTCAGGATGCTGCATATGGCGAAACTCGCCAGCGGCAGATGAATTGATTAGTCGCAATCTGAACGGCCCAAGGCCTTCACTCTCGTCCGATCGTGACCAAAACAGGAGAGAACTCTGGTTTACTCAAGTTCGATACTTACAGAATCTTACACGCGCCTCAGCGATTCACCAACGTCAGTTTGCAAGAAATCCCGGAATGAATGGCGAATTTAAACTCAGTCCATGTGTCGGTCATTCCGTAAATCTTCGAAAGCATCGCGTGAAAAAAGTGCCTGGTTATTGTGCCGCACTCACTTCGCCTCGAAAGGACCTTAAGGCTTTCAAATTGCTAAGCCCTTAGCCACTTCCAGCCTCGAATCACTTTGCACAGTTTCTCAAATCTTCGCTTGGATGCGTTCTGCGAATCGGTAACTGTTTCCAAGCTACAGCGTCGCCCGGAGCGCATCTAGGTGAAAGCCCTTGAATCGAATTGGGCGAAAACGAACTGTGACACTCAATTTAACTGGCAATATCGACCGCCCGCCAGCTTTTCCATCCTAGGAGGGCATTGAGTAAAGGCAGTGAGCGAGAGAACTGAGACACTTGAAGATTTGCCCCGTAAGACAGAAACCAATTGCCATCTCAGCAAAAGCATAACCTGTTCGACGCTAGAGAAACCAGTGCGGATGAGAGGATTTGAACCTCCACGTCCTGTAAGGGACACTAGGACCTGAAGGCAGTCCTTGAACACTTGGTTTACACTAAGCCTGCGTTGATTTTGGATTGCAACCTCTACCTAGAACGGAAGTTAGAGCAATGCGACAGTGGCATTCCTAAAAGTAATGGAGCAAAGCGTGAACTTTCGCAAGCTTGAACGCGATGAGATCGGAGAGCGTGGCGAGGCTATTTACGAGAGCAAGCTTCGCTAAAACCTGGAGCTCGAATCGCACGGGCAATTCGTTGCGATCGATGTTGAGACCGAATCCTACGAAGTCGACGCGGATTCGATGGCCGCCACGGATCGCCTTCTCGACAAGCATCCCGAAACTCAGGTCTATGTTGAACGCACAGGTTTCCATGCATATCGCCAAGAAAGCTCACGTGAATGATCGTCGGACGAATTGATCCCAATCTGGATGCTCGCATCGAGATAGAGAAATTGTTCTCAAAGGTGAGCGTAGGAAAGTCGAGTGCGTCGTCGACACTGGATTCAATGGGTTCTTGTCACTTCCTATGGGAAATAGAGTACCAAGATGGGCTGCAAGCATAGTGAGCCGAATCAGCGTTCGCGGCGGCTCGTAGCAGGAGAAACGACGCGAACGCTTCGGGCTGTTTTCACCTGGGGGCTGTTTTCACTTGAAGGCTGTTTCAGCTGCGGCCTTTCACGATGATCTGGCCGGCGTTCACTCGGGCAAATCAAGCAACTCAATTGCTTCGGTAACGGCTTTAGGAAGCAGCTCGCGTTTCTCCGGTTTCAGATTGGAGTGTGCCTGCGTGAGCAAGCTGCGATTCTCGCTGTATTCGGGATCACACTTCATCAACCATGCGGCGTGAAAGCACGCTGAGTACCAGTCCTTGACGTCGCCTTTTGTTGCCTGACGGTACCGCTGGCGGTGCCACCAGGGTTTCGCAGCCGCTTTGAGTTCGCGAAAAGCCCTTTCGCGCACAGTATTCTTGAACGTCGTATCGACAATGTAAATGAATTCGCCGGAGCGAGCAAGTAGCCAACGATCATGCCGAAGTCGAAGAACCTGCGGCGGGTTCCATGGCTGCCCATCCATCAATTCGCCACTCTCAGCATCCCAGACGAATCGTTCCTTGCCGGATTCCGAGAAGATCCTCGAGCCATCGGAACTAAAGGTTGCGGCTGAAACAATTCCCGAGTGTCCGCTCAGTGTTCTCACTTCATGATCGGGACTTCCGTCCCAGATATCGATCGTGCTGCCGTATCCTGCCGAGGCAAGGTAGTTCCCGTCTGGACTGAAGGAGACTGTATTTATCGGTTCTCCGTCGCCACGAATCGTTTTCAGCTCTAGCCCCGAATCGGTGTCCCAGAGTTTGAGCGTGCCGTCTGCGCTGCAAGTCACGATTCTCGTTTCCTCAACATTGAACGCGATATCATTGACGCTGCCTGCATGGCCCTTGAGTTCGAATTTTTCTTCGCGGGTTTTGGCATCCCACATCACAGCCGAATTCTTAAAGCGGCTACAGGCGATACTCGCACCACTAGGGCTGAACAGTAGGCCGGAGGTCCTTCCACCCGTGCGTAGCCGCTCGCCGATTTCCTGTCGGGAATCAGAGCTCCAGAAGCGTACGTTGCCATTCCAATCACCGGAAACGAATTGCGTACTGTCTGGACTGAACGCAAGATCCATCACCTGCCCTGAATCCACTTGAATCTTACCTTCCAATTGCCCAGAGTCGGCGTTCCAAAGCAGGATCGCTTGATCCCAACCTCCTGAGGCAAACTTTGAACCGTCCGGACTGAAAACAACCGAGTTGACGGTGCCCTCGTGCCCTTGAAGTGGTGAAAGCATGAGTTGCCCCGAATTGACATTCCAATATCGAACGAACCGATCGACACCGCCCGACACGACTTTGGAACCATCTTGGCTGAAACAAACGGCGTTGAGCGGTTTTGTAGGACCATTCTCCTTGTCAAAACTCGTGATCTCCTTTCCTGAAAGCGTATCCCAGGTTCGAACCTGAGCATCCATGCCAACAGATACAATCTTCGAACCGTCGGGACTATGGGCTAACTGACTTATCGTTCCTGAGTGCCCATGAAGCGATCTCATCGGAGCCCTTGTGGTGCGATCCCAAAGCTTTAGCGTATTGTCATCGCTGGCGGATAGTATGCGTGATCCATCCGGACTAAAGGCAACACAATTGACAGCACCGATGTGCCCAAGAAAGGTCCGCAGCTCCACTCCTTCCCGCGCATCCCAAGTCTTGATTTTACCGTCTGTTCCGGCAGACACGATAGAAGTTCCATCCAGGCTGAAGCCGGCGGCTTCGATCGTTACCCCATGCCCCTCGATGCTTCGAACTTCATTCCAAGACGCCGTGTCCCATAGTCGAAGCGATTGATCGCTGCTCGCGGAAAGGAGCAGTTCACCGTCGGGGGAAAAGGAAACATCGGTAACCACTCCAGAGTCATGCCTCGCTTTCCCTCGCAATTCGCCGCTCAAAGCGTCCCAGACCGTGACGTTGTAATTCCGGTCACCGACTGCAATTACTGCCGCGTCCAGACTCCATGCGACGCTCGTCAAACCAAACTCGTAGCTGTCAAAGCCCCCATTTCCATCGCCTTCATGCACCTGATTGTTCAGAACAAGTTCGCCTTGCAGATTCCAAATTTTGAGCGTTCCGTCTTTGCTAACGGAGGCAACTCGACTTCCATCAGGGCTGAATCGAACACGCGTTACCTCATCCTTATGTCCCGCCAGATCCGCTAGCCGCTCTCCTGTGGCTACGTCCCACAGTTTGACGAGTTGATCTTTACTGCCAGACACAACCTTGGAGCCGTCTGGACTAAAGGAAATGCTCGTCACACTTTCTTCATGGCCTCGAAGAACCCGTTGCTGTTCTCCTGTCGTTGCGTTCCACAGTCTGACCGTGTTGTCATCGCTGCCGGAGGCGATGTATATTCCATTTTGACTGAAGGCGGCGCTTGTCACATGATCGGAGTGGCCGTAGAGAGTCGTATCACTGCCGTGGAACTGCCGATTGCAGAAATGCCACTCAAAGTTTTTGCGAAACTCTTCGGGGATTTCTGTCAGCAGCCGACGCGCCTCCGAGACGCGTCCTTCGTCCCAGCGCGCGTTAGCAAGTTGAAACCTTGCTTCGACTGTACTGACTGTGGCAAACCGTGCGTTTTTTGCTGCAAGATCACGTTGTATTCGCACCTCATCCAAGGCCTCCCGCGCTCGCTTCTCAGCCTTGATCGCCCGATCTTTCTCGGACAGAGCTGACTTTTCGGCTTTCACCGCACGTGCCTCCGCTTTTCCAGCTCGGTACCACATGGTTGTGGAAAACACTAGAGACACAATCAGAAACGCCAGAAATGCCGTCGCCGCGAAAAAGCCGCCTCGATGCTTCTGGAACATCTTCTGGCAACGGTAGCTAAAACTTGGCGGCCTCGCTTCCACTGCTTCATTATTGAGAAAACGCTGAACGTCGTCGGCCAGTGCTGCGGGTGTGTCATAACGCCGAGTACGATTCTTCTCCAGGGCCTTGACGGCAATCCAATCCAGTTCACCCTTGAGGATTACCCCTAAGTGTCGCGGTTGCATGCGACGTTGTTCCGAGATGTCGGATGCTCGCTCACCGCTACTGCTCAATCGGGTACTTGGGAGCGGCGCATCTTCCTCGCGAATTAATGCAAGAATACGATCAAATGCTTGCTCCTTGAGCTGCTCTGGGGTCAGTGGTGTCGAACCTGTCAGGAGCTCATATAAGATCACGCCCAACGAATAGACATCAGTTCGAGTATCAACGTCCGCAGCATTCATTTCTGCTTGCTCGGGACTCATGTAAGCAAGTGTTCCGACTACTTGGCCGTACTGGGTAAACAGCGTCCGGTTGGTAAGCTGGTTTGCATCTTGCACCGCTTTTGCAAGCCCAAAGTCGATGATTTTTACTGTGGCAGTCCCATCCAGGATGGTCACCAAGACATTGGATGGCTTGATATCGCGATGCACGATTCCCTTGACATGAGCATGTTGGATCGCGCGGCAGGTCTGAACAAATAGCTCGAGCCGCTCATTTGGCGTCAGCTTGTTCCTGTCGCAGTACTCCGTGATGGGAATGCCTTTAACCAACTCCATTGCGAAGTAAGGCCGTCCCCCGTCAGTGACTCCGGCATCCAGGACCTTCGCGATGTTATGGTGGTCCATCATCGCAAGTGCTTGGCGTTCCGCCTCAAATCTGGCAAGTATCTCTTTGGTCGGAGTCTCAGTCTTAATAACCTTTAGAGCGACACGTCGTTTGACTGGCTTGGTCTGCTCGGCCAAGTAGACTTGCCCCATGCCGCCCCTGCCGATCGACTGCAGAACTCTGTAGCTCGAAGAAGAACTGGCGACATCCGTCAAGTTAGGGTTGGGTTCTGTGGAGGACAGTTCTGGGCCAGCAGATGGAAGAGTAAGACGCCTCGCGACGGCAGCGAAGGCCGCAAGAACCTGTTCTTTATGTTTTGGAAATCGAGATAGATACTCTTCTTCTCCCGGATTCCCCGACTCCTTAAAGCGGTACTCAAGCTCGATTTCAAGCAGCATTTGTAATGCGCGTTGCTTGTGATTCTCATCCCAATCTTGCAATAGATCTTCGATCTTCCGAGGAGAACCATTTCTCCACGATGCTTCAAACCTGTCGCATAGTTCTTCGAATTCAGAGTCGTGCATAGATCAAGGGGCTCAATTCGTCTTGAAGAATGTTCCGGGAAGCAGCATCTCTTGTACTCGTTTCACTTCGCTACTAGAGCCAATTTATCAGGTGCACACGCACGGGCAATGAGAGGTCGTGTTGCGGAAATCAGTGAGACTTGCGTCGAGAAAGAGTCTTCGCACGATCACCCGGAGCTTCGAATTAGCCTCTTCGAAACGGCCTCAAGCAACAAAGACGCGCCGGAACGGTTGGCGGATAGCTCGCATGAGATTTGGTCCTGTGGTCTAACGCCAAATCGCTCCTCGAAATCTCCGTCTACGTCGAGACCACCAGTCGTCGGAACGGCCATCAAGAATATCTGCCCCTCTCCCGCCATCCAGGTAATCGTGTCCAGCGTCTCCGTAAAGTCGATCGTCGCCAGCACCACCGAAGATGTAATCGGTCAAAGCGCCTCCGCGTAGCACGTCATCTCCGCCATTTCCGTAAAGCGAATCGACGCCTCCGCCACCATGCACCTGGTCATTTCCAGCACCACCTTCTAGAAAGTCGTTGCCAGTGTTGCCTTCTACGTGATCATGTCCACCTTCTCCTTTGAGATGGTCGTTGCCATGTCCGCCAAACATCCTGTCATTCCCTTGGTCACCACGCAAGAAGTCGTCTCCTTGACCTCCCCGCATGGTGTCGTGCCCTCCTTCGCCGAACATTGCATCATTTCCACCATTTCCGTGCATATGATCGTTCCCTGCGTTTCCGTAAAGTACGTCGTTGCCAGCTCCACCTTCTAGCTTGTCGTTGCCACTTTGCCCTTCGAGAGTGTCATTTCCTTCCGATCCTCGAAGTGTGTCGTTACCGGCGCTTCCTTGCAGGTGGTCGTTGCCATACCCACCGTCTAAATCATCGTGCCCCTGATCGCCGCGTAGGAAGTCGTCACCGTGACCTCCCCGCATTGTGTCGCGACCAATTTCGCCGAACAATGCATCGTTACCGGCATCTCCAAACATCAAATCATTGCCAGCGTTACCGTACAGGATATCATTGCCGTTTCCGCCCTCGAGCCGATCATCTCCATCACGGCCTTCCAACGTGTCATTCCCATCGCCACCTCGAAGCAAGTCGTTTCCGAGTCCACCGATGAGGTGATCGTTGTGATCTCCACCATCAAGCTGGTCACGTCCCCGTTGACCATTCAAAAAGTCGGCCCCTGAGCCGCCGAACAGAGAGTCCGCTCCAACACCTCCGTACAGTCGATCATTACCGGCATCGCCATGCAGTCGATCACGACCGTCGCCGCCTGACAATGAGTCATCGCCCAAGCCCCCGAAGAACTCATCGACTCCGCTTCCCCCGACGAGTTCGTCATTTCCGGCCCCGCCCTTTGCAAAGCTGGGTTTGGACGTGTGATTTACGAATCGATCGTCACCGTCGTGTCCTTCAAAACGAATTGAATTCACTCTGGCGGCTTGAATCCGTGCGTGTTGGCCACTCATCTCGATGCTGATTCGACCATCGTTCTCCGAAATCAGTACATCGTCGTTGGTCATCGAGCCCCTGATGTTCAAGCGTCCCGCTTCTACATTAGCGTCAAGCACGTTAATTCGGAGAATGGCTTCACTCACCCTCCCATCCTCTGACTCGATTGTGTACCGGATCGAGTCCTTTCCAACAAAGCCCCGTTAGGCTGATAGTGGATTGCCCCGTCAATAAGCTCCAAGGTCCCGTTATTGGCTTGATCCGTCCAAACGATACTCGCAGCTGCTTTGTTGCTAGCGATATCGTTCTGTACAACATCAATCCTTGTGCGAACACCGCGAACCACTGACACTTGATCGTCGTTCGCCTGAAACGTTGATTGTTCGGATAGGATCCTTTTTTGCACCAACTCCAGATCGTGGTCGTCGAGAATCTGATCGTCGTTGAGATCCCCAATCGCAAGCGCCTCTCGTCGTTCTTCCGCCGTCATTGAGCGTATTCGCGAGACGAGATTTCGGAGAGCAACTTGATCTCTTTGATCGACGTCGAGGTCGTCATTGATGTCGCCGCGAACCAGGCGACTCGTGCGACGATTACTTCGAGTCAACGCGTCTGCGATAAAGGAGCTTTGAGTTTGCACCCAACTAGCGATTTGACGATTGGGTTGTAGTCGCTTCCCTGTTTCTTGAAGACGCTTAAAGTGGTAGCTGACGGTACCGAGATTGACGTAACCCGAGCGGTTGGCATGTTTCGCAACGGCCTCACGTACTTCACGAGCAATGCGACTGGGGATGGAAAGGCCGGGAAATGCCTTTGTGATACTCCGTCCCGTCACTGCGATTGGCTGAACACCTGCGACTGGCCGTTCAAACCTCAACAAAGAGACAACGGAGTCACCTTTTCTAATGACTCTTGCATTCCTAACAGCAAGTTTGAATGGTTCGACTCTTGTCGGGCCCGCCCCTCTGAGAGACTGCGAGAGTCCTGCGAATTCATACTCGAGACTCGTGTCAACTTTCCCGCGAACTAGGAGGTGCTCGGGAGAGACAAAGACTCCGAAGCCGCTGTCAAGAATGTCCTCAGTTGAAACACCGGCATATCCATTGGTTTGCATGATGTCTTGCCAATCTAGGAAGCTCCCAACGGGTGTGTCGTGGCTTCCTTGTGTAAACCGTTGGCCTGCGATCAAGAGCCGCATCAACTCCGTGGCATAACCGTGGTTCCCGAGAATCGGCCCCATAACAATCGATTCGCCAGGCTGTACAGCAGTGCCATGGTTGACGTGGAGATCGAGGTGCCCAAGATCACTGTGATAACCTAAGAAGAAACTTGTTGTATGAACTGCGACGACCCGGTCAGCATCTGTAGTGTCGAGACGCTCTTGACGCGAAACTCCCCCGAACCACTTGCCAAACAATGGGCCGGCCGTATCGAGCCCCGTCACCTGGCGGACACGGACTCCAGTCTGTTTGCGAACGGCTGACGCCGCAGCTCCACTGACGTGAGCGCCCAAGCTATGCCCAATGAAGTGAAGCTTCTCAGGATCGACATTGAGTCCTCGTTCGGCCCCAAGCCACTCACCGACCTCTCGACCGACATCATTGACGAGCCCCGCGGGCTGGGCATAGTTATAGAGAGGCGCCGCAGCAATGCGACTCCAGTCTACTAGCAAGATATTGCTAGAAGGGAATCGCAGGCGAAGCGCTTTTGCGACCCCGATCGGCCACGCCGAAGCAGCTGAATTAAATCCATGCGTGAGCACAAAAGTTTCTTCGTTTCTTTGAAACGCACGTTGCTCCCAGGAGTAAACTTCGACAGTATCGCCAGCTTCAGCGACGTGTTCTGTGTAGAGAGGATTGCCGAATTCAACGGGTTCGCTGGAACGATAGAACTGACCTCCTCGCGGCAGGAATGAAGGACTGATGCCTGTATAGAGGCTTTCCGGAGCTTCACGCGTTCCTCGACGGAGTCGGTTGGTGAATAGTGATACCAATTGCCCTGCATCCTGACGGATTGGGAACCCACGCCGTTTCGCCTCGAACGAGTAGCCACCCATAATACCGGCGATGTATTGGATGGATTCCACGGCATCGATCGATTGCCCGCGTTCAGCTTCTGGTTTAGGCGAGATGAATCCTCGGCTATATTTGGTTGTCGCTTCGACGGCGATCGCATCGTAATCAAAGAGGTCAACTAGGCCTGATTTCTTATCGGCTCTCGCCAATGCTTGATAGGTGATGGCGGAGGCAAGAGCCTCTGGAGCAATCCGAAACTTCTTGGCGGTGCTACGGATGACGCGCTCGTGTTCGGATAGCCAACTAGCGACCTTGATTCTTGCTGGCGCTGGCGCTTTGAAACCAAGAGCCGAATTGACAACGCCGTCGTTTGCCGCCGCGCTGACGTATTTTCGTCGAACGCGATACTCGGTGCGCGAGATATCAGCGGGCATTTCGATCGTGGCGACCAAAAAAGCCTCACCTCGCCATGTTCGTCCTAGAATACCAGGGCGGACAGCCAGCTTGCCATCACGCGGATCCCAACTCAACTCTTCCTCGTAGGCTGGTACCGCTCCGTCAAGAACGTATGGACTCTCCGACCAATATAGTTTGGCAACTGGGAGACGGCCTGAAGGCATTTGGCCTTTTTGCAGCCGGTATTCCAATTCAACACCGTCTTGGAATTCACCCGATGCAATCC
>JBCCEO010000179.1:0-11772 GCA_039030255.1 Planctomycetota bacterium
GTCCACCTACTGGAATCACTCCCAGCAAAGATCAAGCAGCCAGATCCTTACTCTCGATGCTCAACGACGCGCACCTGAAGCGCAATCCAGGCGACAGCAACTTGGCAGCTCGGATTGCAAGTTACGAACTCGCTGCGCGCATGCAACTCTCCGTTCCGAAGATTAGTGATCTATCCACCGAATCTGAACATACACTGAAGATGTACGGGGCGGATTCACCGAACAAGAACAAAGCTGCATTCGCTCGCAACGCGATTTTGGCTCGCCGCTTGATCGAAAACGGCGTGCGTTTTGTGCAGCTCTTTAATGGAGCCTACGCCAGTGGCGGTGCTTTGAATTGGGATGGACACTCCAAGCTCCGCGAGCAGTACGATACTCACGGAGAGGTCCTTGATCAACCTGCGGCCGCACTCTTCCGCGATTTGAAGCAAAGAGGATTGCTCGAAGACACTCTCGTGGTTTGGTGTACTGAATTTGGACGCATGCCCATGTTTCAGAAAGGAGCCAAAGGCCGCGACCACAACCCGCAAGGCTTTACCGCTTGGCTAGGCGGCGCAGGAGTCAAACGCGGCGTCAGCTACGGCCAGACCGATGAACTTGGTTTCAAAGCCGTCGAGGATGTTTCTTCCATTCACGACCTCAACGCCACCATCCTGCACTTACTCGGCCTTGACCACACGCGACTTACCTACACGCACAATGGCGTCGAGCGTCGCCTCACCGACGTCCACGGTCATGTGCTCCGGGATATTTTGGCCTGAGCCGCCTTGTGCAAGACCATTGTTGCAAGTGAACGCGAGAGAGCGAAAAGAAGAGTCGCCTGCGGCTTGCCGCTAAACGATTTGTTCGCTTGGAGCGGAGAGTCGCTACCACAAATCCTGTAACAAATTGATCTCAGCTGAGGGGATGAAGAGGTCCAATTGCAAATGCTGATCTCCGACCGACACGCCAATGGAACTCGGAGTATCACTGGGCGATACGAACTTCAAATTCCGCCCTCGATTACCCCAAAAATTATCGGTCAGGATCTGGGCGGCCGGAAGCGAAAAGTGCAATTCGGCCATCAATTCATCAGGCTCAAAGGCATGAAATTCGCTAAAGTGCTTCTTACCATTCAAGCCCTCAGCGCCAGTTTGCAGGCTCTGAATTGTCTCTTCAAGCATGCCTACATCCGAGCCTAACATTACTACGATTTGCGTATCCAACCTGGCAATTCGAATCTTGTTCCAGTCGGGCCCGAGTTGCGCCAGTAGCTGGCGTGCAATTCCTTTATCCGCGCGATCGAAAGAGAGCTGTATTGCGGAAACCGGCATACTTGATTGAACTTCCAATTCAGGAACAAAGCCCAGGTGAGGACGAAAACTTGCGTCCAAAGTGCCTCGCAAGAAATCAGCATTTTCCTGCGCAAAATCCTCTTCGATGGTTTTGACTAGCTCTTGAGCCGCAGTGCTTTTGTCCTCGTCTTGCGATTGGGCAACTTTCCGCAACTCCGAAAGCACCGGGCGCCCGAGCACACGTAGCTTGGCCATCATGAACTCTTCAGCACGCTTGTTCGGATGCCCTAAGAAACTCAACATTTTTTCAAGCAGCACGGGATCGATTTCCAGTTCAGGATTCTGATCCTCGGCATTTTGGTTGGAGTAAAGAGCCGCATCAAACAGAGGAATGAGATCTTGAACGTCCTGCATGAATGCCGCCGAGTCATCGACGTCAAGAATGGCAACCAGCGAAAAGGAACCGTGTTCTTCGGGTCTTTCCGATTGATAAAGGGCCAACCGGGAGCTTTGAACACGCTGGAATGCTTCTTCGCCCAGGGCTTCTATGAAGGACATCAAACGTGGCGAAAGTTTGCTGAATTCAAACTCTTCGCCCAAGAATGGCATTCCTTCCTCAATGATTCCGTACAGCATTCCGCCGCAATCTTTTCCATTGCTGCGTGCCATCGCCATGACCACCTTGCCCATCGGCAAGCCTTGCAGATCACTAGGTCGTGACTCGCGTTTCAAGCGTTTCAGCAACTCCTTCGACTTCGGCCCATCGAACTCAAGCATGTTGGTCACATTGATCGCATCGCGAAACCGCTCACCCTCCTCGCCAACGCGTAGACCAGTCGTAAAGCGCTGCAGCTCACCAGCTCTTGCAAGTTCTTGCCAATCATCGAACAAGAAATCTTGGAAGGCGTCATCCTCAATCTCCCTGACTTGCACCAAGTCTGCGGTCAAAACGAAATCATCGAATTGAAATAATTGACGCGTTTCTTCATTGAGCTGCTGACCAATACCTTTCGCCTTCAAGACTTTTTCCAGAGCTTCCTTGGATCCGAAAACCGCATGCTTTCCCCGTACGCCCATCGAATCAACATCGATAAATCCAAAATCCTCTCGACAAGAAACAATTTTGCCAGCTTGCAAATCGGCATCGTCGAGGACGAAAGTGTTGGCCAGTTCTCGAATCGATGTGTAAGGAAACATGAGAACTGTTTCGGCTGGGGCATCGACATACAATACCGCAGCAGTTCCAGAAAAATCCAACGATTCTCCCATCTTGCTTGCGTCTCGAATAATCTGAGGACCAAAGGACGAGGCGATACTAAAGAGGCTTGCCGCCTGCCCTTTCGATCTCTGCGTAAGTGAAATCAATTTGCGTACTGCATCCTGTGGATCCCGAAAGATCATTGCGACCACGGCAGATTCAGGAATCACGTCGAAGTCCAAAGCTCGTGGCGCTGGGACAACCTTCCGCTCTTCGACCGAATCCGTTTCCTGGGCAAGGCTGCGTTGCCAACTTGAGAAGAGACAGAGTAAGATTAGCCAGAAAGTAGTAGTAGTGCTTCGATGCATGATAATCAATCTACGGAGCTGTGGATTTTGGACTCGTACAAACCTTTAGGCTACTGAACGCCGCAGCATTTCAGCAAAGTAGTCAGATATCAAGAATTTTCGCGTCCGCCATCCTTCATAACCTTGAGAGGACAGTTTTCTACTTCAACTTTATCTTTGCTATAACGGATCCGCGTCCACTTTCCATCGAGCGGCAAACGTACTTCCATCCAATCCCAAGCCTTGGGCAGAGCAGGGCGGATTCGCAATTCTTGATCGGGAATTGAAACGCCAAGCCCTGCAAATCCTTCGAGGAAAAGCAGGATCTTGCCCGCATTAAAATTCGAATACTGATCGCCAAACAAGGAAAGGTCACGACGATAAGCTTCCGGGGCAACAGGAATCTTCCACTCGGAATGAAAGTTGTAATTCTCCAAGTGGTTCACGGCTAGCTCCGGTGCAACATCGATTCCTTGACGAAACATTCCATCTAGCACAAAGTAGGCCGTGTCAGGCGTATAACCAAAGGCTTGATCGACTCGTGTATCAAATTTTCTCATGGCTTGCTTGGACATCGCCAAAGGAAAAAACTCGCCGTAAAACCCTTTCTCTTTGTCCAAAGCCCATTCCTGGGTCATTGCCCGCGCATATTCATTCGGAAAGAGGGAAGTGCGCATGGCCCAAAAGCCATTGGTCATAATCATTCCATTGCTCGGCCCCGCAAAGTAATTGGCGATTCCATTCGCTTCCCAGCGGTTGGAAAACATACGCTGAATGTGCTCCTCGTCGCGGCGAACACTCTCCTGCCACCGGGGAATATCTTCTTCGTGACCAGTCAACCTTGCCATAGCTTCCAGAGTATCAGCCACATCGAATTCGTTCATGGCAAAACTTGGAATCCACTTTTCGAAGAGCTTGGCAAAATGACCTTCATAGCAGGCCGTCAAGAAATCGACGTCACCCGTATGCTGGTAGACTTGCCAAGCCCCCAAAACGTGTTCGCATGTCTCGCCTCCGTAAGCTCCACTCTGCCATGCTATCCCCTTATTGTCCGACAGCATACGAGCTCCGTTCGGCGACTCTCGATAGCGATCGTTCTCCGTCAAGTGCTTCCAAGTCAATACATTGCCGTAAGCGAAACGTGCTTTGTCTTGAGTCCAAGCGCCGACCCGGATCTGGAAGGTCGCATCATAGCGGTGCATGCCCAGGAAATTATTGACCGCGGTTTGAGTATGATTCTCTTGCTCCCATCCTTGCCCTACTTCAATGTAGTACATCAAGTAGATTGCCCACAGGTAGTAGTAAATATCTACCATCCGCTCATCAGAACAACGAAACCAAGGAATCTCTTCGTTGAGCCATCGATTCATCAGGGCCGTTTTTTCGGCAAGTCGCGAAGCGTGGCCATGGACCATCGCCCACGCAGACCGAGACGCCAGCTGCCTGTCGTCGTGCATTGCCCAAGCAACAACCGTTCCCTGACCATCGCAAGGAACCGAGAATTCGTAGTGCTGAACTCCTCGGTCATCACGACGCATCTCAATGCTCTCGCGAAAGTCGCGTGAACAGCCCAAAACCGTGGTCATTCCAGAATAGACACAGGGTCCTACTCGTTCCGGCCCTCTAGGATCTGGGCGGCACTTGGCAGTTCCGCCTTCGTTGATCAGAATTTGATTTCCAGGTGCATGGAATTCAATCTTCGCCCCCGAAGAAACGCTGTTGCGGTGGTAGAAGCTATGGCCCTCGAATCGCAATTCGATCGGCCGTGAAGATCGAATCACCGAAGCCGCTGCATCATTGGCCGCGATGAACTTCTCTTCCCGAATCTGCACACCACCAATTTCGTACTCGCATATCATCTTATCCGGTCGCCAGCGCATACTCTTCGGAACCGGATGCTTGTACTCTTTGCCGTCGATGATAACGGTGCCGTAAAGCACGCGAGTATCTTTGTAGAATTCCCAGCCCAAGTAATCATTGCCCGTGCCCGTGTTCTCAATGCCTGAGATTTCGCTTTCCAGCAAGCCGACGCCGCGTCCGCGCAAATCGTGGTGAAAGGGATGCGTCAGACCGATCGTTTCGTTTTCCACAAGTTTCCAACTCGCATGAAAACCGCCAACATAGTAAGTCACATTGCCTGCCAGAAACCCGTGTTTTCTTCCTTGGATCTCCTGCTCAAGTCGCTGGCAATAATCGGCAAAGGCTGGCTCTTGCGCGCAGCAATTTCTGTTGTTGAAAGGCAGCAACGAACAACAAAAGAAAAAGCTACAAAAAACAAAGCGTAAGCAAACGAGCAATCGCCCAACTGCTGATTTGGCCATTGCTAGAAATCCGTTTCTTGCATCTTCTGGCGGCACTCCCGGCGATTCTTTTCAAATCGCTCCAGGTCAGCGGACAGTCTTTGACTCGCCTTTGCGATCACAGCAGGATCTCCCTTCGCATCGCGAATCGCTCGATTGTGCACAAGCCGCGCTGTATGCTCGAAACGATCCAACTCCTCGAAACGAGCCTGATACACATCTTGCAAGCCTTCGGCCTCAATCGATCGTAAGTATGCATCCATTACGCGTCCGAGTTCGGCTGCTTTGGCCGGCCGGGAGTCACTCAGATCGTTCTGCTCGCGATAGTCCTCCGAAAGATCGAACAGTTTTTGCTCGCCCGTTCGAATATGCCGCATCAACTTGTAGTCGCCCAGTCGAATCACGCTCAGCGGCGGAGCAAAGTAGCAAGGATAATGAAAAACGAATCCTTGCACGTCGCGCGACACCTTTCCCTGATTGCCGTTCTCGAACAAGTCCCTCAAACTGCCGCCATCAAGATCCTCGGGCAATGCTTCTTGGCTGTCAGCGCAGTCGTGAAGCGTGGGCAGCAAATCCCACTGGGCGATCGGCACATCGCACTGCACTCCTTTCTGCACCCCAGGACCTGAAACTACAAATGGTACCCGCAAACCTCCTTCGTAGAGATTTGCTTTTCCTCCTCGTAAACTGCCATTGGGAGTCAAACCGCCGCCATTGTCAGACGTAAAAATCACATAGGTATTCTCCATCTCGCCGACGGATTCCAAAGCCTCCATGATCGCTCCCAGGCCCTCGTCAACTTCTTCCAACATCGCCGCATATTGCAGACGCCAAGAGCTGATCTTTTTCGATTTGGAAATCTCGTCAGTCGGCAGATAATCGTCGTCCTTGCAGTACTTTCCGCGAGGAAGCTTGCGATACTTTTCGATCAAATCCTCACGGGCGGCATGCGGCACGTGCACCGCGTATTGCGAAACCATCATGAAGAAGGGCTGCTTGCCACCGTATTCGTGAACAAAGTCTACGGAGGACTTCTTCAGGGAAGCCATGCGTTTCGGATTATTCGGAGGCAACTCGGTTCGGTCCTTCAAGCTCACGTACTCGCCGTGAAAATTCCCGTTTGTCGTGTTGCCATCGACTTCGTCGGTAAGGTCATAGCCGATCGTATCCATCCGCTCGCCTTCCATGCCCTTGCCAAAATGCGCCGTGACATAATTGGAATCTGCGGCCTTAATCACATCAGCCAAAGAAGATTCCTCGCTCCATTTCAGCCCGCGTTTCAAAGCCAACACGTCGTGCACGAAGGTGTAATTTAATCGCCCAGGAGTCTTGCCGAATTGGATGCTCTTGCGAGACGGTGTACACGTAGGCGCCGGAGCATAGGCACAGGAGAATCGCATTCCACGAAGTGCAAGTTTTTCTAAGTTGGGCGTTTGATGGTAGTCGCTGCGAGACTCATGATCGCTGGCCATCATTGGAACGGAAGTATCAGCCCAGCCAAGATCATCCACATAGAAGATCACAAAGTTTGGCCTCTCGGCCCGAACCACTGCGTTAGAAGTCAGCGCAACGCCAGCGAACAACGCGACGAAAAGCAAAAACGGAATCAGAGCAAAGAGCGTTTTCATTCTGTTATTCAATCTCAATGGCAATGGTCAATTGCTTTTCGGAACAGGACGTCGTAGCGCACGACCAGCAAGCTTGCCGGTCAATTGGCTATCCCAAATCGCTGGAACTCCATTGACCAGCAGCAGTCTGATTCCTTCGGAGTAGCGATCTGGTTTTTCAAATGTTGCCTTATCAATGAGCTCGTTTTCTTTCCAGACTGCAACATCCGCCGCGTATCCTGCTCGCAAGTATCCACGATCGGACAAGCCCATGATATCTGCTGGCAATCCAGTGGCGCTGCGAATCGCAGAAGGTAGCTCAAGAACTTTTTCCCGAATGCAATAGTAGCCAATCTTTCTTGGGAAGGTACCGTAATTTCGAGGGTGAGGCACATCACCATTTGGGATCTTTGCTGAGCCATCTGAGGCCGTGGCCACCCAATCACGCTGCATCACATAGCGAACATCATCTTCGTTGATTCCAAAGTTGACAATCTGCGTGGAGCTATCCGATCGCAGGATGCGGAGCACCGTCGCAAAAGGCGTGATGCGCAGCGCGTCAGCAATTTCCTTGATTCGCTTGCCCGCCCAAGCAGGATTGGGACGAAAGCGAGCAATCTGAATCCGTTGCCCTTGGTCGGTAAGCTCCAATTTCTTTCGAATCGCCGCATGCACTCGCTCCTGGTCCTCGCCGCCCGCAAGTCTCTGCAGCATCTTCTTGCTTCCTCCGGCACGTGCCCAAGCTGGCAACATGGTCGCGGCCAAAGAAGTACTTGAGGCAATATAAGGATACTGGTCCGCAGTGACCACTTGGCCCGCCTTCCGCTCCTTTTCAATCAAATCAATGGCGATCCGCACCAAGCCCCACGAGTTTTTTCCAGATGATTTGAAGTGCGAAATGTGTACAGGCAAATCCGCTTCGCGACCAATCTGCATTGCCTCTTTCACTGAGTCGAGCAAGCCTGTCCCCTCGCCGCGAATATGACTGGCGTAGATCCCATCGTGCGCGCCGATCACCTTCGCGATCTCGATTATCTCTTCCGTATCCGCATAAGAACTCGGCACGTAGATCAACCCAGTCGACATGCCCCAAGCTCCTTCACGCATGGCCTTGTCGGCGAGCTCTTTCATCTCAGCAAGCTCTTCGGCCGTCGCATCGCGGCGTTCCTTTTGCATCACGCGTTCCCGCAAGGCACCTTGAGGCAACAGATGGGCGATATTCAATCCGACTCCGTTCTGATCCAACTTGTCGTAATACTCCGCTACATCCACGTGGCCAGCCCCGCAGTTGCCCGTCAGCACCGTCGTGCAACCTTGCGTCAGATAATTGCCGATGAGCCGAGTTTCTTTCTTGAGCGAAGATCGATCACTGTGCGAATGGAGATCAATAAATCCTGGCGAGACAATGAATCCTTCGCAATTGATCCTCTTCTTGAACTTGCCCAGTTCAAATTCGCCGACGGCAACAATCTTGTCGCCAACGATCGCCACATCGCCGACTTTGGCTTCCTCGCCATCACCCAGGTGAAGTGTCCCGCCGGCGAGCAACAAGTCGGCGTCAATGGGCTCGTCGGCGCAAACCGCACTCCCGATAGCACTGATGCACAAAACCGCTACAGCAAAAAATCTTTGCACTGCTTTGCCTTTCAAACTTTCTTGACGGCAAAAAATTAAATAGTAACTTCGCCTTTCGGCACGTCCGGCTTACTGGAACTTCCCTCTATTCCCGCCTTAACCGCATTCAATTCCGCTTGCAGGTGCTTTTGAAACAGCATGATATCGCCGCTGTGAATCAGCATGTTGGCGCCAAGCTCGATCAGTCTGAGCTGCTGATCTGCCGTTCCCCAAAAGTGAATTGCTGCCCCTATTCCAGCTGCGCGGGCTTTGCTAAAGATGGTTTCACAAGCATCCAGAAACTTCGGGTTTTCGTATTGTTCTGGAATTCCCAAGCTACAGCTCAAGTCGTGTGGACCGATCAACACGCCATCTAAGTCAGGAACAGCAAGTATCGATTCAAGCGCTTCAATCGCAGGAACACTTTCAATATTCACAATCAGCAAACGCTCTCCAGCTGACCGGGCAACGTAATCCTCCAGCTCTTGTTCGGCAGTTTCGCCAGCCAACATTTGCTTGAGTTTTTCACCCTTAATCGGTCTTTTCTTGACCGCTCCACGCAAGACTTGCACCTGATCCACCGACTCAACGTACGGGGCGACAACACCCGCCGCGCCGCCGTCGAGAACCATCGTGGCAGCATTAGGATCGGGCGAAGGAATTCTAACTATCGGCGGCAGACCCAGCGCTGCATACGTCTGACACATCCAACTGAGCTGGGCCCGATCGATGGCGATATGCTCGGTATCGATGAATAAAAAATCTAGGCCACAAGTGCGCACAACATCTGGCCAACGTGGTGAAGTCGAGACGATCAACGTCCCAAACACCTTTTCTCCAGCGTGCAACTTCTTGGCAAGTTCGGCGGGCGTCACGATGCTTGATACTCCTATCTTCTATTTTCTTGCTCTCGTTTTCTACAAAGTACCAAGAAGCAAGCTCGGAAAATAGCGGAGGACCAACAGTCATAGCTACCCTCCATTTCTGAGCAGGCCCACGCGCAGCGGGGAGTCGAAGAATTTTGGGAGGTTCGGACAATAGTCCGGGGAGGGTTGTCTTGCCAAGATTGACCTTGATGCACCGCCCAATTCATTCAGTACGCCAATGGCCGATTCTCCAGGTGCTATACTAGAAGTTCCCTCATCGATGCGATGCTGACCGTCATCTATCCCTCGCCAAGCCATCCAGCATGCAGTCCTCAACGACAGTCCGTCTAGCGGCCCGACTGCTTCCGTACATCGCTTATGTAATACTCGCCTTTTTCCCAACTGCGAAACTGCGCTCCGCCGAGCCAGATTTCGAGCAGGAAGTTTGGCCCATCTTCGAGTCACGCTGCCTCGATTGCCACGGCGCTGAGGAGCAGAGTGGTGAATTTCGAGTCGACCGTTTAGCCAGCTTGCTAGCCGGAGGAAATTCGGGGGAACCTGCCGTTGTACCCGGAGCCGTCGATCGCAGCTTCTTGCTGCCAGTCTTGCGTCACGAAATTCCTGAACTGCAAATGCCGCCCGAGGAAGAAAAACTTTCGGAACAAGAAATCGCAATCATCGAAAAGTGGATCGAGCAAGGAGCTGAGACACCAGATCGTCTCGGACCAGCAGAAGAATCCATCGAGCTGAAACATTGGGCATTCTTGCCGATCGAACGCCCAGACTCGAACGGAGTTGATTCCCTTTTAGCTACAAAACTCCAAGAACAGAATCTGAGTTTTTCTCCTCAAGCAGATCGTGCAACACTCATCCGACGATTGTACCTGGTCATGCTGGGTTTTCCGCCGACGCCAGAACAAGTCGCTGCGTTTACGCGGGACGAACGTCCTGATGCTTGGGAACAGCTAATCGCTGAAGTCCTGGCCAGTCCACATTACGGAGAGCGTTGGGCCAGCCATTGGCTTGATCTCGTTCGCTTCGGTGAAACACACGGTTTTGAAACCAATCGAGAACGCACATCTTGGCAATACCGTGACTGGGTCATCCAATCACTTAACGAAGACAAGCCTTACAACCAATTCGTTCGCCAGCAATTGGCCGGGGACGCTCTCGGACAGGATCTCGGCACAGGTTTCTTGGTTGCAGGCCCGTATGATTTGGTAAAAGGCCAAGATCCTATGCTCAGGCAAGTCCAGCGGATGAATGAACTGGACGACATGATCAACACGACTGGCACCGCCTTCTTAGGTTTATCCACTGGCTGTGCTCGCTGCCATAACCACAAGTTTGATCCGATTTCGCAAAAGGACTATTACGCTCTACAAGCAGTCTTCGCTGGCGTCCAACATGCCGATCGTGTTGTCAATCCTTCCAATGCCGATCGTGCCGAAGTGGCCAAACTAAACACGCGGAAGCAACAGATCGAAAACGAACTTCAAAAATACATTCCCAAACCGCGTGTTGCCTCCATCGCAATCGACGACGAAGCGGCAGTGCACCTAGTCCCGCCTGAAGGAAAGGGAAAGGCGCCAGCTTCAGATCCCGCCGGAATTAGTCGAGCTGGCTACACTTGGTGGAAGAATAAACCGGGAACCGCTGTCGCAGCTTACCGACCAAACATTAAAGGCAAGTACCGAATTTGGCTTAGCTGGGGAACTGGTTTTTCCTCGCACACTCAGGATGCACAATACGTCCTGCAAAGACAAATACAGGACGGTCAAAATCGCAGCGAATCGAAGCGCCTTGTCGGCCAGGTCAATCAGCAGCAAGACGCGTCCGGGCAAGAAAAGCTCGACAAGACCATCCGCTGGAGTGGACAGTACGATGCTGGCGTATTCGACATGCAGCGGGAAGACCAACTGGTCCTCCAATGCGGTGAGACGAGTACGGCAATCACTGCCGATGTGGTCATTTTCGAACCGGTAGATGAGTCCCAGCAAGAACCGTCGAAACGGTCTTTTGCAAGCTGGCGCCCAGCACTCAATGCTAAGTCCAACGAAGAGATCTTCGTACCGCGACTTGCAAAATGGATTCGTTTCCAAATCCTAAACACCAACGGTGCACAGGCTTGCATCGATGAACTGGAAGTTTTCTCGCAGGGCGAAAACGTCGCCTTGGCCAGCCTTGGTGCCCAAGCGACTTCCGGCGGCGACTTCGTTCATCCACTTCATAAACTGGAGCACATTAACGATGGTCTCTACGGCAACCCGCGCAGCTGGATCGCCAAAGAGAAGCAAGGCTGGGTGCAAATCGAGCTGCCAGAACCCAAACGCATTGATCGGATTGTCTGGGCGAGGGACCGCGAAGGAAAATTGAAGGATCGTTTGGCAGTCGATTACCGCATCGAAGTCGCAACAGAAAAAGATGCCTGGCAGACCATTGCAACTTCGGCCGATCGCCAGCCCTACCGCAGTGATGCTCCGCCATTGGCATACGATTTCGATGGCTTTTCGCAAGAAGAGGCGCAGAAAGGAAGGCAACTGTTGCAGGAATTGTCGAGCGTCCA
>JBCCEO010000180.1:0-11766 GCA_039030255.1 Planctomycetota bacterium
GACCCAAGAGGGAGCCTAGAACAGAGTCTCCGGTATTTTAAAATAAATAAAGTCCCGTGAAACCAACAGGGTAATCTACTTCTTCCATCACTAACAAGGCAGCTGAAGCGACTCGATCCTTTCCAAGAACGAAGAATCCCGTTCCGGAACCACCCGTTGTTGAAGATGCGTCAGAAGAAGACTCATACTTTGACATGATGCACACCTTTTGGTCGTAGTGTGCCAGGCGAATTCCGGCCGCCAAGCCGGACATTCCAGCTCCGATGATGATCGTATCGTAGGTTTCAGTATTGGGCATGAAGGAACGCTACGAAGGAGCTAGATGTGTGCAGGGAAAAATCGCTGTGCAGACCAGATGACGATTCTCAACCTTGGTTGCCGTCGCTGGCGTTTGGCGCAATTTTAGTAGGAATCGCAAGAATCTCAATTTCTTGCGGTGTGTGGATACCTTGCAGACGCAGAATTCAATTCTGGCTCACCATCTGAGGGGACCATACGCGGGTGGAGTCTGACGCGTCGCGTGTTACAAATCGGCCATCTTGGGTTCTAAGTATTTGACCGTGCTCGCCATACTTGCCAACTCGCCGTAGTCTTCTTCCGCAATTTGAACGCGGTGACGCTTACGCAATTCCATCACGATGTCCAGAAAATCCATACTGTCGAGCTCCATCTGCTCGCGGAACGACTGATCATCTTTCAAATTCGTCAAATCTTCATCGGGAGCAATCTCGCTGAGAATGTCGAGGATTTCGTCACGGATTTCCGCTGGGCTCATTAGCTGGACACCCTTGTTGTAGTTGAGGGAAGACAGGAGATCGTTTGAAAACCGCGATTAATCCGAGCATTCCCGGGGGCGTTCTCGACCTATCAAACTCATTTTGAGTCAAAGGCAAAAATCTTAACCGTTGAAAACAGGATCGTACAGCCTTAATCGCGTTTCCTAGGGGCTGGAAGAAGCAGTTCGGAAGCCCTTTCGAGAACCAAATCTCGTTTGGGGCAATCGATGCGCTCCGATTGCTCGATGGTTTCCCAAGAGTCCTGAGCTAGCGCTCCTACCGTTTTTTTGCGCGAATATCGTCCGGCCAGCGTCTGCGGATCAGGCCAGCAGAGATTGCGAAAACTGCCTCATGCGGGTATCTTCGCAGCCTCTCAGAAGTAGAAAAACTGGAATCTTGACTAAGAAGGTGAACATGAGCGTTTCATCCCCCGCAATCGAAAAACTTGCCATCGACACGATTCGCACGCTGAGCATGGATGCCGTGCAAGCCGCCAACAGCGGACACCCAGGAACGCCAATGGCTTTGGCCCCGGTTGCCTACCAGCTGTGGACCGGTGAACTCAACTATGATCCCGCCTCTCCGCTTTGGCCCAACCGTGATCGTTTCGTGCTCAGCTGCGGCCATGCCTCCATGCTTCTCTACTCCTTGATCCATTTGGCAGGCATCCGCGACATCGATGAAGATGGCAAAGTCGTCGATCGCCCTTCCGTTACCTTGGACAATATTAAGAACTTCCGCCAGCTTCACAGCCCTTGTGCGGGCCACCCGGAATTTGGCGAAGCGGCTGGCATTGAAACGACGACTGGTCCTTTGGGACAAGGTGTCAGCAATAGCGTCGGAATGGCTGTGGCCGGCAAGTGGCTGGGTGCGACCTACAATCGTCCTGGCTTTGAGCTTTTTGACTACAACACCTATGCACTTTGTGGCGACGGCGACTTGATGGAGGGAGTGGCCTACGAAGCCGCTTCGCTCGCCGGACACTTGAAGCTCTCCAATCTTTGCTGGATCTACGACGACAATCGAATCACGATCGAAGGCCATACAGATTTGGCTTTCAGCGAGGATGTTGGTCGCCGCTTCGAAGGACTTGGTTGGAACATCTTACGCGTCGACGATGCGAACGATCTTGCAGCGATGGCCAGTGCCATTGATGGATTCAAGGCCTGCGACGACAAACCGACTTTGATCATTGTTCGCAGTGTGATCGGCTACGGCGCTCCAAATAAGGCCGATACGCACGACGCACACGGTGCTCCGCTCGGTGATGATGAAATCAAGTTGACTAAGCAAGCCTATGGCTGGCCCGAGGATGAAAAATTCCTGGTTCCCGATGGTGTTCAGGATCACTTCCAAGAATTGCTTGGAACGCGAGGCGCTGCAGCCAGTGCAGCTTGGGGTGAATTGTATGAGAAGTACCAAGCCGAGTTTGCAACCGAATCAAAGCAGTTGGATGCACTTATTGCGGGTGAGTTGCCCGAAGGATGGGATAGCGGCATAACGGAATTCTCCGCTGACGCAAAGGGTTTGGCGACGCGGGTCAGTAGCGGCAAAGTATTGAATATGATCGCTCCGAACTTCCCTTGGCTCGTCGGTGGGTCCGCGGACTTGGCGCCCAGTACGAAGACTTTACTGGATGGCGAAGGCGATTATGCTTCGGGTTCCTACGCCGGCCGCAACATGCACTTTGGCATTCGTGAGCACGGAATGGCGGCAGTCCTTAACGGCATGGCGTTATCAGGCCTTCGCGCTTACGGCGCAACCTTTTTCGTCTTCACCGACTACTTGCGTCCTTCCATGCGACTGAGCAGTTTGATGCATCAGCCAGTGCTTTACGTCATGACGCACGACTCGATCGGATTGGGCGAAGACGGACCAACTCACCAACCGGTCGAACACCTGGCCGCGTGCCGAGCGATTCCTGGTTTGTACGTCTTCCGACCAGGCGATGCGAATGAAGTCGCAGAGTCGTATCGCGCGATTTTGGGCATGAACGATCACCCCGCCGTGCTAGTGCTTTCCCGCCAAAATGTTCCGACTTTGGACCGAGCGACGATGGGACCCGCTTCCGATGTAGCTAAGGGTGGTTATGTGTTATCCGATTGCGATGGAAAACCTGATGTGATTCTAATGGGAACGGGTACCGAACTTTCTTTATGCCTCGACGCTCAGGCTGAATTGGCTGGTAGCGACATCAAAGCACGCGTAGTGAGTATGCCTTGCCAGGAGTTGTTCGATGACCAACTTCCGGAGTACAAGGAAAGTGTTTTGCCCGCGGACTGCAAAGTACGAATCGCTTGCGAAGCGGGCGTGCGACAGTGCTGGGACAAATACTTAGGTTTGGACGGACACTTTGTCGGCATGAATTCCTTTGGTGCCTCTGCTCCCTACGGCGAGCTTTTTGAGCACTTCAAGATCACCAGCGGCCAGATTGTCAGTATGGCAAGAGTTGCACTGAACGGCTAAGCGGGGCTTGTTAGCGAGATTGGGGGACTTGTGCTTTGCACAAGTTGCCGACGGTAAGAGCCTTAGCTTTCGTTTGCGCCAACAACACGCTGCACTCTGAAGGTAACTTGCGCCTCTTCGCTCGTGTTAGAACCTAGATCAGATTCAGCAGCCATCGGGTTGCAAGTAGCACAATGACAACCACCATTGCTCTTTCGTTGACCCAAATTGCTATTTGGTAAAGTCGGCTGGCTGCCTTGCTTTCGGGGGCAAGAAAGGCATGCAGTAGCGATATTGGCAGTTGAATCAAACTGTACACAAAGACAACAAAGCTGACCCAGTTGAGTCCCCACGCGGCTGAGAAACGGCCGTTTGCTATGTGAATCATGCTCCGTGTGAGTCCGCAGCCCGGACACTCGACTTGAAAACGCGATTTCATCATACAACTTTCTGGCAATAGAAACTCCGTGCCAGCAATCCCAACGCGTCCTTCGGCGCGAACATCTAGGATCAAGGTGGCCAGTAGCATCAGGGCAACGCCGCCAAACCAAAGAAAGGAATCCAGTCGGGCGTAGGCCCCAGATCGCTGATACTTCAGAAGCAATCGATTCTCTTGCTGGGCTTCTGCACCACCGTTGGTGACTGCGGGTGCAGTTTTTTGTTTTCGTTGGGGCTGCGTTTCTCCGCCCTGCGCTTGGTCGCCCTTCTGCACTGAGCCGTTCAGTTTATCCTGAACCTGTGCGGCCAGCCGATTCTCTGGGCCATCTTTACGTGAGAACGGCCGATTCTCTGGTCCGTCTGTTGGCGACTCGTCCACAATCTTGCTTTGGCTCCTTAAAGACAAATCAACAACAAACTTGAACAATCCGCCTCTGTCGCCTTCGCTCGCCAGCGAAACAATACGCGGCCCACAAAATCCGGCAAACTTCCTCAATGCCTTGCTCCGCCCTGATCGCCTGCAATTAGCTATGACTCAGGACTATGGGCGAACCAATATGCTAGACGACGATCTCGTAGCCTTGACGCTGCTCACGCTCAATGAAGGAATTCGCAAGCTGGTCGTCACCGAAAGTCTCGGTCTTCGGATCGTAGATGACTTTTCGCTCTAATCGCATCGCGACGTTGATTGCGTGACAAACATTCAGCATGCGATTGTGCGAAACGACATCAGATGCGGGAGTATTGCGAGTCTTAATACACTCCATGAAGTTTTTCATGTGGTAGCCGTCTTCACCAAGGCCGCCAAGTTCCGTTGTGCTTGGATCTTCGTAAAGCTTCGAGTAAGCATCTTCGGCAAGAGGATCGTTATCGAGCCGTTCCACGGGGGCGCCGACGATCTTGCCGCGATTGACCAAGAATCGTCCTTTGGATCCCTCGAACATGATCCCGTTGTCAAAACCCTTGTCTTTGGCCGAATCTCGAACATGCACGACAGTTCCGTCTGCGAATTTGCATTGGACCTTGAAAGTTAATGCGCAGTTGAATTGGTCGTCCTGCACAGGATAGCCATCCTTGAATTCGACTGGGTGATTGACTTCGATTGGATCAATTTCCACTGGCCCAATATCGTCGCCTAACTTGTCCAACGCCCACATGGCAATATCGACGTGGTGAGCGCCCCAGTCGGTAAGCTTGCCGCCGGAATACTCGTAGAACCAGCGATAGTATCGGTGTGCGCGACTGAAAGGAAAGCCAGCACCCCAACCGAACTCATCCACGATGTCTCCGGCACTGCGATACGGAACATCGGGCGTTTGGCCCTGCCACAACTCCCAGTTCAACGACTTTGGTGGTGCAACCTTTGGCAAAACGCCACTCTCGCGGGAACCCCCGATGCAGACTGTAACAAGATTGATGTCGCCAACGCGATTGTCGCGCATCATGGCCGCTGCTTTGATAAAGCGTTGGGCAAACTCGGTTCTTTGCTGCGTTCCTACTTGCACAACCTTGCCGGTTTTCTTCATGGTTTCAACGATTTGCTGGCCTTCACGAATCGTCAAAGTTAGTGGCTTCTCGCAGTACACGTCTTTACCCGCGTTCAGCGCGTCGCAAACCATCTTAGTGTGCCAGTGGTCGACCGAACCGCAGACGATCACATCTACGTCCTTGCGATCCAGCAGCGATCGGTAATCTTCGTAAGCTGCAATCGTCAGGGGGCGTTTTTCAGCTCGATGCACATCAACAGCCGCTTGAACGGCTCGCCCAAGCTGCACCATGTCCACATCGGCGATGCCCGCACAGGGCCCAAATTTCAAGGCCTGCTCGCAGTGATACGTGTGGTATCGAATTCCAGTACCGATGAAACCAATCACAGGCTGTTCATTCGGCGACTTGAAGCTGCTTGCTAAGCTCGACTTGGCTCGAAGCCCGGCACCAAGAAAAGCTCCGACTCCGGCAAGTGCGGAAGATCCAAGGAATGAACGACGTGAAGGAGAGTTTTTTGATGACATATTTCGTTGAGATCTGAATAGAAAAAAGTCGACCAGCAAGGAGTTTTCATTATAACTCAAAATACATTTCTGATTCGCCGCTGGCGGTTTTTCCTCTTCGTGCATTTCGCAGCCGCTCGTTCTCCTCACTGAGCGGAAATTGCTTTTTTATGCCATCGCAAGGATCAAATCGGTGACCGCAGGAAGGTTTAGCTCTTACCGACCGAAAGAGAACTTGGTAATCCAATTCCGATGCTCCGCATCGGACATCACCTTACTTGAATGGATGGAGACTGGATAAGGCGTATGAAGGCCAAGGGCAGTCCCTGCTCACCTAGTTGAATCCTAGAATCGCACTTCCTACGATGGTACAAGTGTTCTGCCGGCTTTGGCGAACACGTGACAAGTGGGAATCTGCGATGCCTTTGGACATACTGAAAATTCGCCAATTCAACGCAGCCTGGAATTCGTGTCCTCCGATTCCAAGTGTCGCGAGCTTTGTAGATTGCGCGAAGTTGGATCAGCCAGAGGAGCGCGAGTTTGCGGCCGCTATTGTCGCTGCAGACATAGAGAGACGCTACGAGATAGTTTATGGCTCCGGGACGAAAGTCGACCCAGGCACGGAATTGCCGGCGGACGGAATCAGGGTTCTCTCAGTTCAAGACTATCTCCAACTTCTCCGATGCACTGAAACGGACATTATCTTGGAAATCATCGGCCACGAAGCTCAAAATCGAGCGAAATGGGCCGACGACCGCATTGAAGTCGTTCAGTACATGTGCATGTTTCCTCAGCTCAAGCGGCAGGCCGTCGAGTCCAAATTACAGGAGTTCAGGCGGCAAGCGCCAGAAATCGATGGCTATGCCTGGGAACGTGAACTCGGTGGGCAGCGCGGCGCGATGGGGTTTGTTCATCTCTACCGCGATCAAGTGACTGGAAAGGGAATCGCGCTAAAGATGGCGCGATCGGGCGAAGAGGGTAGTGCTGACTTCATCGTAAAGGAGGCAGAGAAACTGCTACAACTTTCCCACGACAACCTTGTCGAAGCTCACCAGTCTTTCCCCAACGCCATCAATCCTTTCTATACGATGGAGTACGTAGAAGGTACCAAGTTCGAATTTGATTCCATGACAAGGCATGCGCGGCTGGCCTTTGCACAGTTGGTCGAAGTGCTGGAATATCTCCACTCCGAAGGTATCTTTCACGCCGACGTCAAACCCGATAATTTGCTGATTCGAACCGACGGAAGATTAAAGCTACTCGACCTAGGCATCTCGGTATTTGCCAACGCGCCCGTAAAAACATCCAAGGAACAGTTCGATCCGACAGTGCCGTTCAAGGCGGGCAGCAAGTACTGGATGTCGCCCGAACGCATGTCGAAAGGCAGATTTGACGCGTCGGCCGACTGGTACAGCGTTGGTGTGATGCTTTTCGAGACGCTCACGGGCGGAACCAGACCTTTTTCTGGAGACGAACAATCCCTCTTAGAACAAAAGAATTTGCCACCGCGACCCAGCAAATCCAAACAAGGTATTCCCGCCGATCTGGACGAGATCTGTTTTCGGCTGTTGCATCCAAATCCCGACGAACGCCCTCGTGGAAAAGACATCTTGCATTGCTTGGACGTCGAGCAACCGCTGGTTGACATCTCACGGCGAACATGGGTTGCACGGAATGAGCTCATGGACCAGTTGCATCAGGAGTTTGCGAGCACCAAAATCTCCTCCGGAACCACGGTTGTGTCGATTCAAGGGCCGTCTGGAATCGGCAAGACTTCAATTGCTGAACAGTTCCTTGCGTCTGCAAAGGAGAAAACAGATGCTTTATTCGTAATACGCGGCAAGTTTCTCAGCGAGATTGCCGGCACGCATAGCGGCATTGTTTCGTTGGTACACGACTTGAATAAAAAAATGCGAGAGCGCTGGGCCGATGATCCCAAAAGCCTGAGAGCGTTTCTGCCTGATGAAGTCAACGCCATGGTCTCGTTGGACATTTTCCGTTGTCTGAAAGAACTGCTGCCGCTCGCGGGAAAGCAGGAGGGAGCGTACGGTTCGGGGGCGAGGCACAATCCAGAAAACGAAAACGAAAAAAGAGAGCGAGCCTATTTTGCATTTCGAGCTCTTTTAAATCGGCTAGCCGATGACAATAAACTGCATCTTGTTGTCTTCTTAGACGATTTGCAGTGGGCCAGCAATGACTCAGCGGAGCTGTTGAGTTTACTATTTTGCGGCCCAGCCTCTCCTCGTTGCCTGCTCGTCTATACGTTTCGCGACGAAGAGTCCCCTGGAAAATGCATCCAAAATCTTCAGAACTCAGAAAGACACTGTGAACTCAAATTAGCAGCATTGACGCCCTCCGAAGCTGAGCAGCTGCTTCACGAAAAACTTCATTCGCTCGAAGGTCTTAGCAAAGCCGGTCTTCAGCATGCTTGCGAACTAGCCGAAGGGAATCCATTCTGGCTAGAGGTTATCGCTAGAGCCATTTCGGAAGATCCTGCAGTTTTCGACGAACCGACCGACCGTCAAACGATTATCCGAAAGAACATGAGTCTACTGTCAGAGAAGCCGAGGAAGGTCATTGAATTACTTACGGTTGCAGGCTGCCCTCTGAACGAAACGGTGCTCACCGATGCTGTAGACCTTGGGAGCGAAGCACATGGTGCCTATCGCAAGTTGGGCAAGCTAGGGTTGCTACGTGTAACGTCGGACGGCAAGTTGTCGACATACCACGATCAAGTAACTGCCTCATGCGACGCGATCCTCAAAGCAGACCATGTGCGCTATCAATCTTTGAGTGCAGAGCTAGGCGAGAAACTTCAGCAGCGTATCGAATATCAGCAGGACTACGATCTACTGGCAAAACTGTTTGAGCAAGCCAGTGACAATCAACAAGCTGCAGAATTCTTCCGCAAAGCAGCTGTGCGCGCACGAAGTGCTGGTGAGTACGAAACAGCGATTGAAAATCATATCAAATCGATGGATCTGCTTTGCCTCGAAGCGGGAGAATTAGCAACCGCCAGGGAGCAACATGCCCAGTTGCTGGCTTGCGATGGTCAGGCAGAAGCTGCCGCCTCGGAATTCATGGCGGTGGCCAATATGCCTGGAAATGATGAGCGGCTCCGGTTTCAGTGCTTGTGCGAATCCGCCAAGCGATACCTCAATAGCGGTTGCATTCGCAAAGGGCGATTGGCGCTGGAAAGCGTATTCGCCGAAGCTAAACTTCGACAATCGGATAATTCTGTCGGCTCGGTTGCCGTCCAATTTGTGATTCACGGATTCAGCAGCTTGATTTCGAATGTCTTGCCGAACCGATCAGGAAAATCGTTCTCTTCCCCTGCCCCGCCATTACAGAATTCCGGTGATGATTCTGCAATGGAAGCACTATGGGCAGGCGCTTCAGGACTGAGCGTTATTGAACCGCTCAAAGCGGCGAGCCTGGGGCTGAGATACCATCGCCGCGCCCTTCGATCGGGGGATGCAAAGCATGAGTTGAGGGCTTTGGTTACTCATATGGCATTCAAGTGTGCTCGGGGTACCAGCCGAAGAGCCGTGCGCAAGCTGTTGGTTCAAGCTAGACGCATCGCGGAAGCAAATCGGCACGAAAGTTGGCAATCGTATGCTCGAGGTGCGACATGGTTGGCGATTGGATTGCAAGCTCACTTGCAGGGAAGGTGGCGGCAAGCGATTAAAGCCTGTGATCACGCGGCTGAATTGCTCGCCACCGCCGAAGATGCAGCTTGGGAAACCGTAATGGCCAGAAGTTTTTGGATGTGGGCGAACGAGTTTGCTGGCAACGTGGCAATCCTTAAAGAAAAACAGCCGAGGTTGTACGAGTTGGCGCAGCAACGCAATAACTACTTTGCTCAACTCAACTTCGGCACGCGCATCAAGACCTTCATTGAACTGGCGAACGATAATGGCCAATCTGCCGCAGAAAGCCTCAAGAACCTTGATCTTCCTGATGAAAGTGAAGAGTTTTTTATTCAGCATCACAATTGCAAGCTGGCTGCGACCTCGATCGAACTCTATGCAGGCAACGCAATGGGAGCCTGGGAGACGATTCATGACCAGTGGTACAACTACCAACGCGGCCAACTGCATCGTGTTCAACACGTCAGGATTGATTTTTGGAAGTCCTACGCCAAGGCTGCTTTGGCCGCGACGGTTCATTCCGGCGGATCGGCTCAGTACACAGCAGCGACCCAAGTTGCCGTTCGCAATCTACGGCGTGAGAAATCAACTTGGGCTGTCGGATTGGCCAGTTTGTTTGATGGTGCATTGGCGTTGACCACCAATGACTACGATACCGCAAAAGGCTCGCTAGAAAATGCTGAGCGGATTCTCGGTAGCATTCCAATGCAAATGTACGCGATCGTTGCTAGGAAATACTTGCTGCGGATTCGAGGAGCTTCGGCCGCGGAACACGCGCTGGACGAGATGATAGCTCTTGGTGTCAGCAATCCACATTGCATGGCTCGAACCATTCTGCCTCTTGAAATCTAAATACCCCTTCCGGTAACGAGACAGCCAAAGCGATCTACCAGTCGAAATCTTCTACGGTCTTTCGGAGTGTCCTTCGGACATGCTGAATGAGATTGGAGTCAACATCCGGGAGTTGTTGCTTGATTTCTTCGTCGCTGGCTAGATGGATGTAGACAAGCTCCAGGACGTCGTGCGCTCCTTCCAGTTTCTTTTGCGCTGTTTCGTAGACTTCCTCAAAAAGTAGATTCTCTTCCTGAGTGGGTTTTGTGCCAAAGACTGCTTCCACCGCGACAACAGACTGCTCTTTGTCGATGTCACGCTTCTGCGCCTGTGCGCTTTTGATCTTTTTCGACAGTTTGCAATTGATAATTTGCTGCAACAAAGGCAGCAGATGGCCCTGCCCATTCACTTCGATCGAGCCATTCTTGCACCCACGAACAAAGGTCCGAAAAGCCGTTGCGACAACATCGTGCTCGTCAAAGCGAATCTTAAATTTGGGTTGAATTTTGCGTCCGCGCTGCAAGCGTTCAAGCAGTTGATCGTAGTACTCGCGAAATACGTACTCCAGCGTCTCATCCTCGCCCGATCGAATACCTTGGATCAACATTTCAGTTGTCATGCTGGGATCTTTCATGATATTGCCTTTGCGCTAATTGGATGCTCTGGGAGTGGGCACATCGATTTCTGGCTCTGAATCCTACTTCATTGTTGCAGGATTCTGCTCCAGTTGGTTCTGGCTATCGGATTCGAACACCATCAGCGGAGCGCCACGGTCCTCTTCCGTCTTGCCACTTTCCGTCAAACGTTCCGCGTTCAGGGAGAATCTGTAACTGGAACCTACCGCTATAGTGCTGGCGTCCATGCGATTCCTGCCAGTTGCCCAGCACGTAATAAGTTCCGTCTCCTGAGATTACGTATTGAAGATCTGTTAGCTGTGCATTCCCAGCCGTCCCGCGACTACCGTTCAATTGGAATTTGGTGAAGCGATTATTTTGATAACGTCCGCGCCACTCGGAGTTCTGAAGATTCTTCCGATAACGCTCTTCGTTCTCACTCGCTTTGAATCCGTTATTGCGCATCAAATCGTACATTTGTGTCCCGTCTGCAAGACTACCAACGCTATCTGTCAAGGCTTCGCTAAGCTCCATAACAGGGCCTTTTCCTGAGAGGTTGGCAGATCGCACCTCGGCTCGGTAGTAGCCGTTTGTTCGAATATTGATGTCGACGCGTCTAGGATCGAACAGGTAAATCTTCGGGGAGGTTTCTCCGGGGCGGATGACGTAAGTATTGAATACCTTGGATCTTGGGGCAGCTCGAACTTCTAGAATAAACGTTTCTTGATAATCGTTGCGGATTCGGATTTGTTGTGCTGAGGCTGAGTCGGCGAACAGTGAGGAAACTGCGACGACTGAAAGTAATACGAAATTACGAAACATTGGTCTTCTCCTTATTGGGCTGTGAATGGTCTAGCAAGAACTTAGGATCAATAAATTTCATGAGCACTCTTCTCAGGACTAGTAAATGCGTTCGAGCTTGCCTACAAGGCGACCCTCCAACATTTCAATTGTGAGTGTCGAATTTTTCGTCAGATAAAGCGAGCCTTCGCAAAGCCGCTCTGCGTTTTCTCCCTTCGTC
>JBCCEO010000181.1:0-11758 GCA_039030255.1 Planctomycetota bacterium
ACCGTGACCATGATGGTGGCATCCAGGGACAAGCGCTTGAGAACCCCGAAAGGACCGGAGTTGTGCTGCCAAAGGAAGGTACCCCAATACAAGCCCCTAGATTCGGTAGACCTGGCCTTATTTTTCATGCTAATCGTTGTCGAAGGAGTCAGTGCTACCGGAAAAACCACATGGGCGTCGCAACATGCGCCTGCCGTCGTCGGAGAGACCATTGCACCTGGGCCTAAACGAGGGGCCAGCGACGACGAAATCGGAGTGTATTGGGCGGATCGTAACGCCGAGCGGTGGGCACAGGGTTTGGGGCTCGAGACCGCTTACTCGACTGCCTGTTTCGACTGTGATCCTTTGAAGATCCACTATACGTGGACCCTGTCACAGGTTGGCCGCGACACAAGAAACGAGTGGAAAGCGTCCGTCAAAGCTGCTCGCCGGAATTTCGTCGATCGCAGGATAGGATTCGCGGATCAGATTGTCTTTCTTGAGCCAGCGGTTGAGGTGATCCGCCAACAAAAGGAAAACGACGCGGTGCGAAGCCGGTTTAACTTTGAACTGCATCTTAGTCTTTATGAACCGTTACGTCGTTGGTATGCTACGTTGGAAGCTCTGGCCCCGGGCAGAGTCGTGTTTAGTGGGCATCAAACGGATCAAGTCCCAGGGGCATTTCCGCGCGTTGATCGCTACAATGTTGAATTATTTGACGCCTTCATAGCTGCTGTTGATGGCTGCCATGGATAAGGATTAGTTGGACGCCGTTGGATCGGAAGCGTATTTTGAAATGGTTGATCTTTCGCATGGCCCCGGTCAACCGGCCCTACTATGGATACATCATGAGCGAGTTTGACAATGTAGATGTTTGGATTGGCAAAGCCGAAACGACAGACCGCATTCAGGAGCTATTGGCCGAGATCGATGATTTTCACGAAGTTGAGGACAAACCGATCTCTGAGTTTGCTGTTACGCAGAATGTGATCTTTTACGACCATGATTTCGTGGGATGCGAGACAGTTTCGGAATTGGTGGCACCGGCAGACGTCCTTGGTTCAGCTTTCTCAGACTCTTTTCGGGACCGCGTAAGACTCGCTGCGAAGGAGAATGGAATCGAAAACGCCAACGCAATTTTATTTGTATGGGGACAGGCTATTTCCGAACCGTTGGATATCGATGTAAGGGGTTGTATTATGCATTATGTTGGCACTCTTGATTTCCGTGACGGATGGAACAGATAGTCACCAGCGTGAACTTAGATTTACGCCTGTACCAAAGTTGCGTTTCAGTCCGATGGCATTCGAAACTCAGTTCTGAGGCCGGGTAATCCAGGTTATTTCTGGCTAACCATCTTTTTTCCTGCACGCACAAAGCCAGAGAGCGGCTTCTGTTCTGAATTGGGCCTGGTATTCGCTTTTTACACGAAGGATCTGCTTCCAAAGTGACACCAAGTGACGAACAAGACTTTTGCGCGTGTGCAGACGCCTTAATCAACTTGGCCAATTCACAGACTAACGACTGGGCACGTTTAAGAGTCAGTGCCGCTTCTGTTTTTGCGTCCGCGAGATGTAGTGCATTCAACTCCAAAGCGAATGGGAGTACCTTGACCAAGAATTGATTGACTATCTGGTTGACGGGTACAGGTCAATGCTCGAACATACTATTGCAGACGAGAGTATAGTCGCCGAACCTTAACTATGACGTTTGCAAAGCGTTTACCACTAAGCCGTGGTAGTCGATAATTTTCCCTTCGCCGCATTCGAACCTTTTTGCAATGATCAATACCGGCGATTCGATTATCAGATTCGTCGGCGCCCAAAATGAGCAAGCTAATTGTCTGCCAGAACTGCTTCACCACGATCGCGCCTATGCAGGACGGGTCTTGCCCCGCGTGTAGCACGAGAAACCCTAAGCATTGGGATTTGGGCAGTGAGTTTACGCGAATACGAATTCGGAGATCTGAGACTTTTCCTTGCGTTTGCTTCGCATGTGGACGCCATACTGATAAGACTGTGCGCCTATATTGTGAAACACCGAGCATCAACCATAGTCAGATTAATGAACGTCGCTTGATAGCGGCAATCGTAAGTTCACTGTTTGGTTGGTTCATTCCTACGGAATCAGCTACAGAACAGAGTTGTTTTCGAATTCCTCGTTGCGGGACTTGCCGAGCTAAACCTGCCGCCCTGAGTTTTAGCTATTAACGAGAATACGTAGACATCGTCGGGCATCAAGAGTTGGCTCGACAAATCGGCTTGGGACGAGATCTGGACGACAATTAGAATTCTCTGAGAGCGGCGTCGGTAGTGAATAACGATCTGACCAACTGCCCGTCTGCTGCTGAAATCTTTTAGTGGCCGTAAGGATTGGCTCTGGCTTGAACCTCGGCCCATTGTCGCATTTGTTCCTCGCGTTGCTTCTGCATGTAATCAAGAAGTTCTGTTTGCTTTTGGGCGCCCTCCTCACGCGTTCGCTGCATCGCCAAGCGGGATTCTTCAATAGTCGCTTCCCACCTCGCGCGACTGCCTTCCGGGTCGCGGCCGAACGCAGCCTCTAGAGCCCACTCACTCAGGAATCCTGGAACAAAGGTAATCATCACAACGACGAGAATGCCAATTGGGATAGCGTAAAAAAGCTTCTTCTGTTGCCTGGCGCTGCCTTCATGCCCCACACGAGACGCAGTGTTGGCGAGATATGCTTCAAATTCGTCTTTAGATTCAAACTGCGGATTGCTCATTGAGTTGCTCCGATTGGGGTTGTCATCTACAACTCAAGGTCACACCCCTTGGTCGGGCTAGAAAAAAATACCATCCCTCAACCGCACGAACACTCGTAGGTTCAAAGTTATTGCCCACGCTGGTTATGATGACTGGATGCTCAGTCTGAAGTATGGTTTTGAGGTAGCCTGAGAGTAGATCAGTCTGGCCACGCCGGAGTCTCCTACATGGAAAACCCCTACAAGTCCCCACCCAAAGATCCGACTATTTATTCGAAGTATGCCTGGCTTCAACGGGTATTCGCGGTTGTTGCTGCAGTCATGTCGGTGCTGCTGTTGTGCGGGGTTGTGAGCAACTGCGTTACCTTTGCACGACTTTCAAGCTGGCCTACTTCAATTTGGCGATGGACCGGGATTGCCGGAATGATGTTCGTGATGATGATGGCCTCATTCGCATTTGCACTTATCGCTGTCGGCCTTTATCAATCAACAGTTGCGACTTGGCAGCGCGGCATTTGGCTACTAGTGAGTAGCGTCATAGGCTATGCATTGTTAGTTGCAGTGGCGGTAAGGTTTATTTAGCTCCGCAGTTTGATTCGAGAACCGTGATATGCGAAATCGAAAGTATTGGCTTGAACCCAAAGTGCAGATTGTATTGATCTGCTGCTTTTTGATATCCGGATGTGGCCGTTCGTCAATTCAATCGGAAAACGATGGCGAGCTAAGACTTCAGGCTGATTTCGATTCGGGAAAATCGTTGGCGCTCGACGGTGGCGCATATCGCTTGTATGGCCGCCAGTTTCAAAGCAAGGAAACTAGCAATGAGCCGGTTCTGGCGGTCGTGCTTCATGGAGATGCTCCTGGGATTCGCCCCGATTACCAGAATGTGATGGCTCGACGAATTGCTGAAGCGACAGATAATGTCGTGGCCATTGCCTTGCTTCGACCTGGATACGAAGACTCAGATGGAAACGTCTCGCAAGGTGTGCGTGGAGATTCGGTTGGCGATAACTGGAACGCAACGAACACCGACTCCATCGCGGAAGCCGTCATGAGCCTAGTCGGTTCAACTAAAGCGCGGAAAGTCGTGTTAGTGGGGCATTCCGGCGGCTCAGCAATTGCCGCCAATCTCGCTGCACGACATCCGACTCTGGTAAATGCGATCGTATTAGTTTCCTTTCCAGGCGATGTGAATCGCTGGCGACGGCATATGTATGCAAAAACAGGATTCGAAAGCTTCAAAGGAAATATTGATTCTCTGTCTGTCCTAGAAGGCATCGAGAATATTTCAAATTCGCTTAGCATCACCACCGTTGTAGGTGATGAGGATGATGTGACTCCAGCTGAGCTCGGGGTGCACTACGCGGAGCAGCTGTCTCAAAACGGAAAGGAGGTTAAAATCGTTTCGCTTCCAGGGAAGGGGCATGACATTTTACTTGAGCCGGAGGTACTGCAAGTTGTCGCTGAGTTGGTCGCAACGAAAAGGGGCGACTCCGTTGAACCTCAGCGGGAACCGTAGCAGCCAGATTACGGAGTCGGATCAGTTTACAACGTTCGGCAAGATGCTTCGGTGGCAGCGCTTATTTATAATCGCAGTCTTACTAGACTGCATAACCTATGTGCGCCCATGAATAGGCCCCGAGTTTCCATAATGCATTGGATTGTCCTTATCAGCGTTTTGGCGCTGTGCCTTGCAATGCACAACGCAGCAAAGAAATAACTCGTTGATCAGGAGTTCAAGCGCATTGAAAAGCTAATTTTTGTGAGTCAGCGCATCGGCTGAATGTGATGAAAGCCAGCTGATTGTGCAATGACTTCTTCTTCCAGGCTTCCAAGTGAGATTTCCTCCAAGCAGATGTTGCTAAGGGAGACTTGAATCAGTTATCTGAATTAGAACAAACGCATGTGACCCGAATTGAAGTATGTTACACTGAGCCATTGATGTCGACGGATAGAACATGCTTCACAATTATTTGGGATACAGATGTCCGATCACTTCGATCCTTTGGAGATAGCGAATTATCACAAACTGATGATGACGACGGTGATCGTTCGGTTCTTATTAGCGTTCTTGTCCCCCGCAATTTTTCTAGGTGCAGGAGGCGTTTGGGCCTATATGCCGGTGATTCTCTCATGCATCATTGGCGCGCCGTTAGCATATTACGGATACAAAATAATTTCCGCTCTTGACGGGCAGATGCGTGGCCTTTCGGTAGCTGGTAGGCTTTTTGTCCCTGGCGTGTGGTTACTCGCTGCACTTCTCGTCGAGGGCTACATTCGTGATCGTCTTTACAAGCATTTTGGCATGGTAGGAATGTGGGGGGTGACTCCAGAGCAGGTTGACAGATGGGAGCAAGCCAAGCTTGCGAATTCGGTGACCGACAGTTGAGTTGGGAAGCCTATGCCCAAGAATCATCGCGACTTCGGTAGGAATGTGTCCTTGTCGCGAGTGCAATTCTACGGAGCCATGTATGGAACAAGCTCAAATAGAACGCAACTCAATGCAAGATATTCCCGGCCCGCTTACAATGGACCACTAGAATCCGTTGTTGGGCCTCGCCAGCAAACGCAAGTGCAAGTACTTGGCGGTAGACGGTGGCGTACGAGTCGCGAAGCCGGGGCGTTTTCACATTGAGTAACTCCGGTCGCGACCGGGTGATTTTGTAGCCATTGCGAATTTGATGAAACCGACTTGGCTTATCGAAGCAAACGTTCAAGGCCTTCCCTCTGAGGCTCTGCAAACTGAGATACGTAAACAGGGAATGGATGTTTGTGTTGTCAAACCTTTCCTTCATGCCGCGGAACCCGGCGATATTCTTGGAGCGGAATCCGTCGCTCACGAAGCTGTCGTTGTGTTTACTGGCACCCTGAATCTGATGCGTTACATCCAATCTTACCGGCGCTGGAAACCGGGCGGATGGTGCACGTTTGAGAATCTGGCATGCTCAAAGTACTACGCCTACTTTGGCCAGCACATGTTAAACCGAGATTATGCACTGCTACCCATTGTGGAAGCTTTGCGCTGTGAGGATCGAGTCTTCGCGAACTACGGCCGTAACGACCGTGTTTTTGTTAGGCCCGATTCTGTGGACAAGAGCTTTTCGGGTAAACTCGTCGAGCGTAATTCGTATGGCAAATTCCTGCGGGCCCATGGGCGAGATCCGACGAGTTTGGTGATGGTTGCGCAGCCGCTTCCGATAGGCTGCGAGTGGCGATTGTTCATTCGTCACGGACGCGTAATTGCTCAGAGCCAATACCGGCGCAGTGGCGAGACCAAGGTGGGGCCTGAGGTACCTCAAGCCGTTGTTGATTATGCAGAGAGGAACTACTTCGTCAAATTGCTTGGCGCCCGGATCCTTTATTTGTTATGGACGTAGGAGAATCTGCCGACCAGTTCAAGATTGTAGAACTCAATAGCTTTAGTTGCTCAGGCCAGTGCGCGATCGATCTAGAACGATATGTGACGGCTGCCAGCGAATCTGCTATGACGTACATCTGAGAGGAGATTGGAGTGCGAATCACAAATCTCGCTATCCTGTGTTCGGTAATTTCTCCTTTGATGTTGTGGCTGGCAGGGGAAGATTTCGTTGCCTGGCTTGAGTCCACTCCGCTATGCCAGACACTATCCGGACTTTGGATATGAGCAATTGGTTCGAAAAACTTTCCCGTTCTAAATTGATCTCCAGACCTTTCCCTCGGCCTTGGCAGGAGTTGCTGCACGAACGAATCTGGCAGTACCAACAACTTGATTTCCCGCAACGATGCCGGATGCATGACTGCATCAAGGTGCTAGTCTCAGAGGTCGATTGGATAGGCCATAATGGTCTCAGCGTCAACGAATCCATGAAGGTCACGATTGCAGGTCACATCAGTCTGACCTTGCTCGGGTTCAAGGAAGATTTTATGGATGAGGCTCGGACGATCAAAGTTTGCCGACAGGAATTCGACGACAACCAGGAATTGGATCCAACCTATCACACTGACACCAAGTCAGGGCGAGCTAGCGCGGACGGTACCACCATCTTATCTTGGCACCATGTTCTTAACGCAAGTTACTACAGTGACCGGAACATCGTCATCCATGAATTTGCGCATCACTTTGATCGTCGTGACGGCCAAATGTTCGCAAGCTTGGTGTTCAATAATCCTAGGAACCAAGAGCGCTGGGATCGCGTTGTGACGGAAGAATACAATGATCTTTGCGACGCATCTGCGACGGGACGTTGGACTCTTTTAAGGCATTATGGTGCGAAAAACCGCTCTGAGTTTTTCGCAGTAGCAACCGAATGTTTTTTTGAATCGCCTGAATGCCTGAAGCAGTCACATGCAGAACTGTACGATTTGCTGCGCATTTACTACAATTTGGATACCGTGAAATGGTTGGCTTGATCCAAGGAATCTGGCGTCGAACCAGCGCATCGCCGCAAACTCCGCTACGCCTGCTGGTCAAAACGATACGCCGAGGTCGATTAGCGTTTGGTGACTGAGCGTCTTTCTTGCGAGAACGAGCATAATGGATGATGCGATTGTTTCAGCAGAGGCGGTTGCTGATTTTGAAAAAAGGCTCAACGTCAAGCTTCCGCCGGAATACGTAGGTATCCCGAAACCTGTGTTTGCTTGCTTGTCTATTCGCTATGTGGTTGTTAACAGGCGAAGAGAGGACGCTGAAATGATTTCTCTAATGGCGTCTGTCTTGCTGAAGCTCACTGCAAAAGAGGCTTACGAAATCGCTGGTGGGCAACGGCTATCTGCGAATCGTTCCAAGGAGATCGCAAGGCAATTGTCGCTGACGCTGGAAGCAATTGAGATCGCGATGGAGCGATACAGATTTTTCTGGAACGAGGGAACTAGACTTCCTCGTGGGAAAAAGAATACAAAGAAGCGGCGGAAATGAAAAACTAGCGACGGAAGAAGATGTTCCTCCGCGGTTTTGAGTGCTTGCCTTTGCAACTTTCAATCGAATGTGCACTGTCTCGATTTTGTTGGTGTTAGGGACACAAGCGTTTGGACTATCGGGACTAATTTCGCCTCTTCGCTGAACAGAAGAATCAAATTTGAGCAAATGCAAAGCTCCTTCCTGGATTGCTTTTGCGGTTTTTCGTTTTGCTTCTGGCCGGATTCTTCTAACGTTTCGCCTTGAGCTTTACCCGCGGCGATTCTCTTGATGCACAAGGGGCCATCATTTACACTTCGTAGCTTCATTTCCAGGTCAGTCAATCGAAATATTCTCATGACCCATTCGAAACGTGACGCTCGCGAAATTCTAAAGAACCATTCATCTAGGGTCCTTAGGATCGAGAAATTTGAATCACGGGAAATGCTGCACGGTAGTCCCGTTGAATTCGAGGGTATTGGCTATTTTTCGAACCCGAACCTGGCCGTAATCGAACGCTTCGATATCGCTGCCGAACAATGGCTTTCCAGCCTTACTCTGGAAGGAAGAGGGGAGATACCTTCCGCGTTTCACTTCGACGCGGACGGGATCTATGCGGCGTACGATGAAGTAGCTTTTCGCTTCGACTTGGATGGAAGCGAAAGGACTCATCTATCGGATGCACCCAATTCGATTATCGCGTTGCACAGCGACGGTGATATTCTGTTCCTGAACCACACTTCGGGTTTGTACACCAAGATCACCACGATCAACAAGTCGAGCAATACGGTTGTGGACACGATGGACGACTATCTGGATGCACTGGGCGGATCCAGCATCGCGTCCTCGAAGAACAAATTATTCGGACGCTCGATTGGTACGAGTCCTTCCGATATTACTTTTGTCACCTACGACGATGCTGGTAATCTGCTTTCCAACAATGACAGTTCCTACCACGGTGACTTCCCGACTGCCCGGCGCACCTGGGTGTTTGGCGACGAGCGTTACGTCATCGACGACTCCGGGACGATTTATTCGACGGGCAATTTGACGCATTCGGGCCGTTTGGGAACCCATGTTACGGATGTGACATTTCTGGAAGGCACGGTGCCAATCGTGCTCGATGGTGCTGAAGTCACCGCTTACTCCACCGGATTCCTGCCGACGGGAACCATGGAACTGGACGCACCGGCCAACAAATTGATCATTAGTGGCGACAATGTGTTGGCATTCAGCATCGGCATCGGAGCGACACAGGGCTACACCTACCAGTCGATAGCATTGAGCGATTTGTCTGCGCCGAATCCCGGCGATGAAGTCGATCCCAATGGTCTGCCGTATGAGCCAGACGATTTGTTTGTGGCGCAGGATGGTTCTGTTCTACTCTTTGAGAAAGAGCATCAGAGCATTTTCCGCTGGGATCCCGTTTCTCGAGGATATAGCCAGTCGATTCGCTTGCTCGACAGCCCGGAGTATGTGGCATACTCAGAAGATAGGAACATCCTTTACACGGCGAATGCATCCGGCCTGATTCGTAGCTTGGATTTGAACCAATCGGAATTGGTAGAAGAACCCTTTTTTGTACTTCCAGAGACCCCAGTTGGTTTGACCGTCAATAGTAATCATGTTATCGCTGAAGATATCTCCGGTGCATGGACCACGATGACCACGATTGATCACGCAGGTATCGTGGTTGAATCGAAGGAGTGGCACTACCCCAGCCGTGGCTTGATTTGGAACGAGGCGGCCGGAGAGGTATTCTTCATCTCAACATACTCGCCCAATGACTTGCATGCTCGCCCCATTTCGGAATCGGGGCGAATTGGACGAGACCGCGATTCGACGCTTCACGGCAGTAACTTGATCGGCTCGCCTGTTCGCGTTTCCGAAGATGGCTCCATTGCCGTGACGGCTGCTGGCGGAGTCTTCGACGTGGAGACACTTGCTCCATCGGAACACGGACTGTCAAATACCGTGACGGACCTCGATTTCTTCCATGGCGAAGTATATTCCGTTCGAAACATCGCGGGGGTCTCGCAAGTACAACGCTGGACAGGCTCGTCCTACGAGCAAACAGGCATAAGGCAGTTTTCGAACGAGGGATTGCGTTTGACTTCCATTGGCGACGAGGCGCTGTTGCTGGTGTCTATAAATGACGATGGCGTACCTGAATTCAACTTGCTCGACACCGATTTGGAAGATGCGACGATAACGAGCCAAGCCGTTGAAATCACTTGGGATCCGCCGAGTGAAATGCTTTCGTTTCAGCAACTGAGCGCGACACAGCTTTCCGCGACGGCCGACGCCGAAGGGACCTTTGTCTATAGTCCAAACTTCGGTGAATACATTGGACATGGGACTCAGGAATTGCGGGTTGATTTCGTACCAGAAGACCCCACACAATATCGCTCGGCGACAAAGTTTGTCACGATTGATGTCTTCGATGTTGATTTTGGCGATGCTCCCGAGGAATTGCCGGGCGTAGGTCCAACGCAATACGAGGTCATGTTCACCGACGGCGGGGCTCATCACGCCTTGCGAAACAGCCTGCGACTTGGCGTCTGGGTGGACCTTGACAACGACGGCGCACCAACGAACAACAACAATGAGGGTGACAATGCTTCTGTTAGCGACGAGGACGGTATCTTCTTTGCGTCGACGATCTTGTCTGGTGTATCAGGATCGACGGGATCACTGCAGTTGCACGCCAGCGATTCAGGCTACGCATCGGCCTGGATCGACTTCAATCGTGATGGCATTTGGAGTGGAAGCGAAGAGCAGATAGCGAATGACTTAGTCGTTCAGGCTGAACGGGCTGGATTCCATTTGATGTACCCGAGTCGGCGGCGGCAGGCTTAACAGCGGCTCGCGTGCGTATTAGTTCGCAACCAGGACTAGCGCCCGGAGGGCTCGCCTACGATGGAGAAGTAGAAGATTACGTCGTTGAAATCCAGGAAGTCGGTTCAACTATTTTTGTCGGCACGATCGAAGGGACGGCCCTGGATGTGACATTCCGGGATGAAAAGTGGGTTTACTCGGTGGAAAATCGGCAGATCGCGAGCTATCCGGCTCAACTAAACTCAAACACGTTCCTATATTTGGGCGACGACGGTCACGATACCATTCGCATCCCCGATTCGATGGCAGGCTCGGTTTATTTGGTTGGTGAAGCAGGTGACGGCGAGGATCAAGTCGTCCTTGGCGACGATCAGATTCTTGACCTGACCGCAATCCACGATGCGGCGATAAATGGTCTCGAGTCCGTTGATTTGCGAGAAGCTTCGTCCAGCAATGTTCGATTGGACGCAGCGTCAGCTCAGCGAATGATGGGGTTGGGTTCTACGCCACTGAAGTTGTATTACGATTCACTCGACCAAGTAATCCTTGAGGATGATTGGTTGGTCACTGGAAGAATGTCTGAGGGTGGTACGGAGTTCCACGAGATTCAGAGTGGGAATGGCCGACTAATGCTTGCCTCCCTAAGCATTGGTCAAAATCCCTTGATAGCCAATGACGTCGATGGCAGTGGATCTGTTTCCGCGCTCGATGCGTTGCTTGTGATCGATTACTTGAATCAGACAGAACCTCTCGATAATCCAGGCATCTATCTGGACGTCAGTGGTGATATGGCTATTTCGGCCATCGACGCGTTGCTTGTCATCAATCGTCTGAATGAACGTGATGCCGAGGGCGAGCCAGCGGATTCATTTGAGTCTGCCTCAACTCTGGCGATCGATTGGTTTGAAGAATTCAAGAAAAAGCGGTTGCTTTGAGTCACGCCGTTCCCGGGCGCGCCTTGGATAATTCCGATTGCACTGGTGCTTGCCGTTCGACGGGCTGACGCCCAAGGCCAATCTATCACCACTTCGCCGGACCTATAGTCCGAAATCGTTTAACGACGTTTAACGACAAGCCCAGGCGACTCTTCTTTCCCAGAGGGCCCGGACGGAATGATATGGTGTGGTCGCAGGTGCACATTTGTGCAATCCGAAACCGTTCCACCGAGGTTCATGGCTAGAACCAGTCGACACTTTGTAAGGGAAAAGTACTCGGCTCAGTGCACTCAAGCTACCAGTCCCCAACCGTTGCGGTTGCTTTGCTACAATGCTTCCTGCCACTCCAGCCGCAGGAAAACGCATGCCCTCGAAGCAAGATGATCAGAATCCGCTAGAGTCCAAAATCAC
>JBCCEO010000182.1:0-11750 GCA_039030255.1 Planctomycetota bacterium
ACCGAGAACTTGAACTGAACCGGGAGCTTAAAGATGAATAACGAAATGATCCAAACTCCGTCAAACAGTGTCGAAGAACGCCCGCCACTGCTTACTGAAACACTCCTTGATGGCTGCAGGGAGTTTTTAAACTCGTTTCGCGAATCTGCGATGACGGAGAAAACGCTTGAACTCTTGGCTCGTGATTACTTTACCAAACAAGGTTTGGATAAGAGTGAAACAGAAAAGCTGGTTCAACTCTATTTTCATTCTTTCCATTCAGGGCTTGCCGAGCGCAAGGCTTCGCTGACCGTTCAGTGCCTTGGGCCTAGCGGGAGCTTCACACACTTAGCAGCTATGGAAATTTTCCGTGGTTCTGCCCGATACCGCTTCGCCCAGACGACTAAGGACATTTTCAACGCTGTTCGCCGGAAAGAATGCGACCTTGTGTTACTAGCCGTGCACAATTCGACAACTGGACCACGCGGCGAGAACATCGATTTACTGTACACGGAGCTGGCGAAGCTGAATCACGCCATGCCGGAACAGAAACTGACGATTTGTGGCGAACACCAACTCAAAGCCGAGTACTGCATTCTTTCGAACGCAAAAGACGTCACCCAGCTTCAAGCACTACTCACGCACCCTAACGGAAAGGAGCAATGCCGGGAAAGCATCGAAAGACTCCAAAACGAATTGGGGCGTCCGTTGCAAATCATCCAGGAAACGAGCACGTCCTCAGCTGCCAAGCGAGCCGCGGATGATTCCAGTGGAGCCACCGGTGCAATCGCCCATCGCTTGACTGCTGAATTGTTGGAGCTCAACATCTTGAGGAGCAATGTTCAAGATCAAGTTGACAACACGACGCGCTTCCTGCAAATCGGGCGGAAGAAAAAAGGGGCTACCGGCAACGATCGTACCTCCCTTTGGCTCCGGCTCAAAGATCGACCTGGTCAACTGGAAAAAGCATTGAGTCTCCTGAATCAGTTCAACATTACGAATCTGATTTCACGCCCCATTAGTACCGAAGACGGTGTTCATTCGTTCTTTATTGAACTTGAGGGCCATGAAGATGAGCCAGCAGTGAATAAGGCGATTGAATCCATCGACCGGCTTGTACCGCCCGGCGTTGATGTATTGGGTTCCTACCCGAAACTTGACCAAAGCAACGTTCGTTCGATCTCTGGCCTTAGCCAACTCAGGAAACCGAACATTTCTACGACCGCTATTTCGCGCGATATGAAAACCAACCGGCCTCCCTTACCGCACGGCATTAAGCACCAATTTGTTATCGGCATCGTCGGCAATATGGGCGAGTATGGCAAATGGTTTACTCGATTCTTCGAAGAAGAATTTGGTTATGAAGTGATTGGATCCGACGCCAAAAATCCGGAAGGTCTAAGCAACGAAGACGTAGTAACGCGATCCGACGTTGTGCTGTTCACTTTGCCGCTCGACCAGATGTCCGAAGTCATCCGCAGCTGCGAATCCCATGCCCGGGAAAACCAACTTTGGATGGACATTGCATCGGTTAAGGGTGAGTCGGTACCGGCGATGCTCACTTCTGCAGCTGAAGTCATCAGCTTGCACCCGATGTTTGGGCCCGACGTCGAATCTCGAGGGCAAAAAGTTCTAGTCTGCCCTGTCAGATGTCCCGAATGGTTAGACTGGTGCAAGGCAGTACTCAAGCACAGCGAAGTCGAAATGGAATTCACTGGAGCAGAGGCGCACGATCGCCGGATGGCGGCCGTTCAAGCTCTCCCGCATGCCCTGCACTACGCGGCCGCTGGCGTTCTTCAGGCGTGCCAATTTGACCTTGAGGAGCTTAAAGGATCATCTACACCGTTGTATTCGATGATGTGGTACAACCTCAACCGATTTCTCACCAATGCCCCAGAGCTCTGTGCTGACATCCAGGTCAAGAACGACAAATTCAGCTCGAAAGTCTTGCAACTACTGATCGAAGAGCTCCAGGACCTAGCCAGAATGGTCGAAGCCAACGAACGAACCGAATTGATCCAGCATCTCGAACAAAAAAGGAGCTACATCGGGGAAGAAACCAGAAAAGATGCGGAAAAGAGATTCCGCCGTTTAACTCGCGTCAACGCAGACTTTGAAAATAAAAATTGCATTGAGATTTTCAAAGAGGGCGACGACCGGCATGGGCTCCTGCTAGACGCAGTAAAAGTCTTCGACAAACACAAGCTAAACATGACGTCCTTGCACTCTGAAAAAGACCCGAAGGACGGCTACCACTTCCTGATTGGAACCTTGGAACCAAGAACGAGCGATAAAGTTCAAGCAGTCATAGAAGACCTCCAGAAGATCAAGTGGACTATTAAGAATTGACTTGGAGCACAGCCATGAGTGAAGCAGGCAAAAATTCCGAAGAGGTTCATTTTCAACTGAGCAAGCGTTTGGCTGAGGTCGAGTGGTTGCTGGAAAGCGATTCGTCACGTCCTCTGAGCTCTTCGATTGAATACGTAGCGGATTTTTGCATTGATAGGGCCGATGTCCTGCGATCCGACATGGCAAGCGTCCTGATCAAACTGAGTCGGATTCGAGATAACACGACTTCAACGATTTTGAAAACCAAAGCCGATCAGGCAATCAATCGAATCATCAACGCAATCGCGGAAGCGGCTTGAAGCGAAAAAACTCCAGGAAGCTGAGGAACAAATTTGCCGTGTCATCACGCGCGAAGACACGCGCGAAGATGCTCCCCAGTCGCCAGGGACGAGCCGATCGCCTGTCCTGAGTTCCCGGTTGAAAAGTTTCCTTAAAGCCTCTCGATGTGAAAACCGATGCAAGCATGCTAAGCGACCTTAAAGATTAGGGCAGGCGGAGGAAACGATAGCTCGGAAAAGCTTGTTGTTTCTATCTCTATTTGCCGTTGACGCTTCTTGGCAGCGGCCTTAAATTGGCTTCCTTCTCTGATGGGCAGTGCGCCCGCTCAGGGAAAAGCGAATTTTCATCATTAATGAGTCATTGAGAGGAAAAACCGTGGCGGCAGGGCATGAAATCATTCGAATTCGAATGGAAGCCTACGATCACTCCGTACTCGATCAGAGTGCTCAGGAGATTGTAGACACTGCCAAGCGAACTCACTCCGAGGTCCACGGCCCCATTCCTCTACCAACTCGAGTCGAACGCTACACTGTTCTTTCTGGCCCTCATGTGGACAAAAAGGCACGGCAGCAGTTCGAAATTCGCACGCATAAGCGTTTGATTGATATCCAACAGGCAACAGCCAAAACCATCGAAGCTCTCAACAAGTTGAGTCTGCCCGCTGGTGTGGATATCAAGATCAAGGCGACTGCACGGTAGTTGCCAGCGTTCTAGTTTGAGCCGTATGATTCGATTTGTTTCAGTGATCGGCCCAGCTTACGTAATCAACAAATATTTTTTATTTGAGTCCAGCTATGTACGGAGGCTGGCTAGGTAACGCAAGGCTTTGATCCTTGGTCCTAGGCGGCAAGCGTTCAACGGGAAAAGTGAGATGACGAAAGGAATTCTCGGCCGGAAGGTCGGATCAACGCAGATTTTCCAGGAAGACGGTACTGTCATTCCTGTGACTGTATTGCAAGTCGGTCCTTGTCATTTCTTGCAGGTAAAGACCGTTGAGCGTGACGGCTATGAAGCCGTGCAGATGGGCTATCTTGATAAGGCACGGCGTTTGGCAAGCAAGTCAGAGCGTGGTCAAGTCGCCGCGATCAGCAGCAAGCGAGCAAAGAAGCGTTCTGCGGATGGCATTGAAGCGGTTGCCAAGCCGAATTGTGAGCCCAAGAAGTTCGTTCGCGAGTTCCGCGGTGAGTCAGATCTAGAAGTTGGCGCTGAAGTAACGGCTGCAGTTTTGGATGACATTAAGGCAGTCGATGTAACAGGCACCAGCAAAGGCCGAGGTTTCGCGGGTGTGATGAAGCGGCACAATTTCAGTGGTCAGCGAGCTTCGCACGGTGTGAAGAAATGTCACCGTCATGCTGGTGGTACTGGTATGGCGACGTATCCAGGCAGAGTTTTCAAGGGCACGAAAATGCCTGGTCAGTACGGTGCCAAGAAAAAGACTGTTCGCAACTTGAAAGTTGCCAAGGTCGACGCAGAGAACAATTTATTGCTAGTGGAAGGCGCAGTGCCAGGGCCACGAGGCGGGTTCGTGATCGTTCGCGAAACGAACAAAGTAGGCCCTAACTAAGAGTTTCTGGGAGCATTTGGGTTCAAACAATGGTTACTTTGCCAGTTTATGATCAGACGGGTTCAGAAGTCGGTAAGATCGACATCGACCCAGATGCCATCGCGCCAAAGATCAACAAACAGTTGTTGCACGATGTTGTTGTTATGTATATGGCCAACAAGCGTCAGGGCACGAAGAAGACTAAGACGCGTGGTCAAATTGCTGGCACCACAAAGAAGCTGTTCCGGCAAAAGGGAACTGGCAACGCTCGGGCTGGTTCCAAACGCGTTCCTCATCGGCGCGGCGGTGGCCATGCGATGCAGTTGAAGCCGCGTTCGTTCTATTATCGCCTTCCGAAAAAAGCGATTCGGGCAGCAACGAAAATGGCGATCGCTTCGAAGTTTTCTGATGCGGAAGTCGTAGTTGTTGACAAGCTTGATTTGGAAGCTCCCAAAACAAAGGAGTTGGTTACAACTCTCAGGTCGCTTGGGCTAGAAGGCGTGACGACAACGATTGCGACGGGCGACTATTCCAAGAATGTTTATTTGAGTTCTCGCAATATCCAGGGAATCGAGGTTACGCGTGCTGCTGACCTTAACGCTCTGGACATCCTGCGTCCTAAGAAGCTTTTGCTAACGAAGGACGCAGTCGAGTGGATTCAAGCACAGGCGGGAGGGTCTGCAGCTTAGTCGCTGCAAGGAGCAAGTAAGTCATGGGCAAGAAATCCAAGAACGTCAAAGCCGTTGATGGCAACAAGAAAGGCTTCGAGCTGGAGCCACACCAGGTCATCATCCGTCCTCTGGTAACAGAGAAGGGTGTTCACCGTTCCGTGCGAAACAACCATTATGCCTTCGAGATTCATCCTCAAGCAACCAAGACGGATGTTCGTCGAGCGGTTGAGGAGTTGTTCGAAGTCGAAGTGGACAAGGTCATGACACAGAATCGTCGTGGTAAACGGCGTCGTTATCGTTATCGCTATGGGGTGACGAGTAACTGGAAGAAGGCTGTCGTCAAGCTTACCGCCGAACACCGGATCGACTTCTTCTAAGCAGGAAAACAACAAGTATCGCTAAGCATTAGCGCTAGGTAATAGTTATGGGAATTCGCAGATATAAGCCAACTTCGGCCGGTCGTCGTAACGCGTCCGTTAGCGACTTTAAGGAGCTGACGCCAGGTGCGAAGCCTGAGAAGTCGTTGCTTCGGCCAAAGAAGAAAAAGGGCGGGCGCAATAACCAGGGCAAGATCACTGCTCGACACCGCGGTGGTGGACATAAGCAGCAGTACCGCATCATCGATTTCAAGCGAAACAAGGACGGGATTCCAGCTAAAGTGGATTCGATCCAGTACGATCCGAATCGTTCTAGCCGGATTGCTTTACTGGTCTACGCCGATGGTGAGAAGCGTTACATCATCGCTCCGGATGGCCTGAAGGCTGGCGACACGCTCGAAAGCGGCCCGGATGCGGCTCCCAAGGTAGGTAACTGCTTGCCGCTGAAAGCCATGCCAGCTGGTACAGAAGTTTTCTGCATTGAATTGCAGCCCGGACGTGGCGGCGTTCTTTGCCGTTCTGCTGGGACATTGGCCACATTGATGGCACGTGAAGCAGACTGGGCTCAGTTGAGTCTGCCGAGTGGCGAGATTCGGCGTGTTCCAGGAGGCTGCCGGGCTACGATCGGGAAAGCCAGTAATCCAGATCACAGCTCCGTTGTATTGGGTAAAGCAGGTCGGAAACGTTGGTTGGGGCGTCGTCCTCACGTCCGTGGTACTGCGATGAACCCAATTGATCACCCGCACGGTGGTGGTGAAGGTCGAACTAAGGGTGGACGTCACCCAGTAACTCCTCAGGGTCGTCCGACCAAGGGTGGTTCGACTCGTCCAAGACGTAAACCGTCGAATGTTTCGATTGTTCGTCGTCGTCGTTCGAAGCGTTACGGTCAGTTGAAGCTTAAGTAAATCCAAAATTTGGTTGAAAAGAATTAGATATGGGACGTTCCACCAAAAAAGGGCCATTCGTCGACCCCAAGCTTTACATGAAGGTCGCCAAGGCCAAGGAAGTCGGGTCACACCAACCCATCACAACTTGGGCGCGTCGTTGCACGATTGTACCCGAGTTTGTAGGGGTTACATTCATGGTGCATAACGGACGGGCCCATATAAAAGTCCTTGTAACGGAGGACATGGTAGGACATAAGCTCGGCGAGTTTGCACCGACACGAACCTTTCGTGGTCATACGGGCAAGGGCAAGAAGTAGGTGGTGGCGTCGCTCAGTAGACGGAACACTGCAAAGAGTTTGAGTTAGGGTTGGAAAAATGGCAATCAAAGCCACACACAAATACGCTCGAATTAGTGCTCGTAAGGTACGTCCTTTGGCGGATCTGATTCGCGGCAAGTTCGCTGACGAAGCATTGGACTTGTTGAAGTTTCAGCCGCACAGGGGTGCTCGGATGCTCGAGAAGGTTTTGAAGAGTGCGATTGGAAACGCGCAAGATCAGGATCAGAACCGAGGTCAGACATACAATCCGGAACGGTTGATTGTGAAAGTTGCCAAGATTGACGGTGGCCCAACGTTCAAGCGAATCCGGCCGCGTGCTCGCGGGATGGCGTACGGCATCCTCAAAAGGACCGCACACATTACAGTGGAGCTGGCTCCAATTGAAGAATTCGCGGATGCTCCAAGTAGCTAATTTAGAAAACAAACACTCGAAGTGAAATCGCAAGTCAGTTCATCGAAACGTTAAAGCGAGTTGAGTTATGGGACAAAAGGTAAACCCAGTTGGATTTCGAACCGGCGTCGTAGTCGGATGGAAGAGCCGCTGGTATGCCTCCAAGCAAGAATTTGCGGAATTGTTGGTGGAAGACCAAAAGGTTCGTAAATTCATTCGCAATCACCCTGATTCCAAGTTCAGGCAGCAGTACCGAAATGCGGGTATCGATCGCATCGAGATCGAAAGGACTCGCGACGAGGTGCGAGTCATGTTGTTCGTGGCTCGACCTGGTTTGATCATTGGGAAGAAGGGGCAGGATGTCGAAAAGTTGCAGGAAGAGTTGCAATCGCTGATCGGACGTCGTGTGAATTTGAAAATTGAAGAAGTCGCTCGTCCAGAGCTTCAAGCGCAGTTGGTCGCCGATGATATCGCCCAGCAGTTGATGAAGCGAGCTAACTTCCGCCGCACGATGAAGCGTGCATTGGAAACAACGATGGACGCTGGTGCCAAGGGCATCAAGGTCCAGTTGGCAGGACGACTTGGTGGGGCAGAAATGGCACGTCGCGAAAAGGCGAGTGCTGGTTCGCTGCCGCTGAGCACGCTGCAAGCAAAGATTGACTACGGTTTCGCCGAGGCTTCAACGCCTCAAGGAAATCTAGGCATACAAGTGTGGGTAAATCAAGGTTCTTACGCGGGAGACGCGAACGATGGCGCTGATGCCCAAACGGGTCAAGCATCGAAAAAGCCAAAGAGGACGCATAAAAGGTAATGCAACCCGCGGTAACAAAGTCGTCTATGGCGACTTTGGACTGCAGTCGCTTGATGCGGGTTGGATTCGTGCGAAAACCATTGAGGCTGGACGTATCGCAGCGCAACAGTATGTGCGCGGCGAGGGTAAGTTGTACATTCGCATCTTTCCGGACAAACCTATTTCTTCCAAACCGTTGGAAACACGGATGGGTAAGGGTAAGGGTGAGCCGGAAGCGTGGGTGGCTGTCGTGAAGCCAGGAACAGTGCTATATGAATTGTCCGGTGTTAGCGAACAGCAGGCAAAGGTCTGTTTCGCTCGCTTGGCGGCGAAGATGCCTGTCAAAGTACGAATGGTGAAACGGCGATTGGCCTAGCCTGAAGCGAGCCAACAAGCAAAAGCAGTAGCAGCGAAGCAGTAAAGCAATCATGGATATCAACGAACTACGAGAGATGAGTGACGAACAGCTAGAGCTGACCGCCAAAGATGCGGCCAATCAGTTGTTTCGTTTACGTGTTAAATCGCAGACTGAAAAGCTGGATTCGCCCGCCGAAAAACGTGCCAACCGTAAGGTGATCGCTCAAGTTCGAACTTTGCAGACCGAGCGAGCCAAGGCCAAGGCAGCCCAGGCTTCGTAGCCAAGTTCGCAGTAACGAAATACCAAGCAATAGATTTTGAGAGTTTAGTTGTATGCCAGCCAGAGTTGCCATTGGAGTTGTCACAAGCGACAAAGCTTCCAAGACTCGCCGTGTTGAAATTAACCGCACGGTGAAACACCCGAAGTACGGCAAGTTCGTCAAGCGTCGTACGGTGTGCCATGTGCACGACGAAAACGACGAGTCCGCGGTCGGCGATAAAGTTGAGATCGAGGAAAGTCCTCCGCTTAGCAAGTTGAAGCGCTGGAAGTTGCTTCGTGTCGTAGAGAAGAGTCGCGAAGTGGACATCACGGCGCTGCGTGCAGCTCGAAGAGCGACTACGAATGAACAATCGGAAATGATCGATGACTTGTCCACCAAGGAAGCCGAGGCTGCGGCCGCTGAAGCTGCGGGCGAGTCAGGCGAGGGCACGGAAGAGAAATCCGAAAGCTAGACCATGACGGTCGCCTGGATTTCATTCGGTGAGGAACGAATCCGATCCTGAACCACCAAGTTCAAATTACAAACAACAGTTACCAAAGCCATGATTCAACAAGAAACCCGACTAGCAGTTGCTGACAACAGTGGTGCCAAGGAAGTGATGTGCATCAAGGTCCTCGGGGGCAGCCGCCGTCGCTACGCCGGACTTGGAGACGTTATCGTTTGTTCCGTTAAAGCAGTGCAAGCTGGCAGCGACGTGAAGAAGAAGTCCATCGTGCGTGCCGTAGTTGTTCGCTGCAAGCAGCCAACGCGTCGGCCCGACGGAAGTTACATTCGATTCGATAGCAATGCCGTCGTTTTGGTTGACAAAGATGCCAACCCGCGTGGCACGCGTATCTTCGGTGCAGTCGCACGTGAATTGCGAGAACGCAAGTTCATGAAGATCGTGAGTCTGGCAAGCGAAGTAGTATAAGGTTACAGGAACAAGTTCGATGCTAATTCGAGAAAACGACGAAGTCATCGTAATTGCCGGTGTCGACAGCGGCTCGCGCGGCAAGGTATTGCGAGTGGATCGCGATAAGCATCGCGTGATCGTCGAAGGCGTGAACAAGGTGTACAAACACGTTCGCCGAAGCCAGAAGAATCCTTCCGGTGGAAGGTTGAGCAAGGAAATGCCAATTCACGCGAGCAATGTGATGTTGATTTGCCCGCAAACAGGTAAACGGACCCGCGTCGGCGTTCGCTACCTGAATGACGGCAGCAAAGAGCGATACGCCAAAGCGAGCGGAGCCTCATTGGGTGTGATTACACCCCCAAAGGCGAAGTACGCGTCAAAGTAAGACGGATTCGAGTTAGCTACGAATCAATTTGAATTTAGAAGTTGAAAGACTCATTAGGTACCAAAGTTATGGTTCCAAGATTACAAGAAGCTTATCAAGACAACATTCGGCCAGAGCTGGCAAAGCAGCTTAGCATTGAGAATCCAATGGCGATTCCCAAGCTGACGAAGATTGTCATCAACATGGGTGTTGGCTCTGCGATTGCGGACAAGAAGAATCTGGAATTGGCGTACGAAGCACTGACCGAGCTGTCTGGACAAAAGCCAGTTCAAACTCTGGCACGAAAGTCTATCGCTGGTTTTAAACTGCGAGAGGGAATGGCCATTGGATGCAAGGTCACGCTCCGACGTCAGAGGATGTACGAGTTCTTGGACCGATTGCTGGCGATCGTCCTACCTCGTGTCCGTGACTTTCGTGGAGTCAGCCGCAAGGCCTTCGATGGCAATGGAAATTACAGTTTGAGTCTAACTGAGCAACTGGTTTTTCCCGAACTCAATCCTGACAAGTATACAAAGCCTCAGGGCATGAATATTACAATTTGCACGACGGCCCAAACAGATGAAGCTGGGTTGTTGCTTTTGGATATGTTTGGCATGCCTTTTCGGGCGGCCAAACAGCCCGCAGCTTAAGCAGAGTGCGAAGTAAAAGAGCCAATCGGCAAATTTTGAAACAAACAACGCAATTTTTAGACCGGATGGATATCCAGTGGCAAGTAAAAGCAAAATAGCAAAAGCGAATCGAACGCCGAAGTTTTCATCGAGGCGCGAGAATCGTTGCAAACTCTGTGGACGCCCCCGAGCGGTGTATCGCAAGTTTGGTATCTGCAGAATTTGTTTTAGAAAGTTGGCCGATCAGGGCTTGATTCCTGGTGTGCGAAAAGCCAGTTGGTAGCGTTTTCTGGCGTCACGGGGACGCTCGAAAGCCTGAATTGTTGTTCGGCAAAAGGCAAAATAATTCAACCGCCCAACCTGAAACGTGATCTCAATAGTTGAATCAGTTATCCGTGTTGGCCACGAGTGAAATTGATAGAGGGACATAAACCGCGATGATGACCGACCCTATCGCTGACATGCTTACTCGAATCCGAAACGCCGTTCGCGTTGAGCGGCAACATGTGGATATTCCCATGTCGAGAGTGAAGCGTGGTGTGGCTGAGGTTCTGAAGCGTGAAGGATACATTTGGGACTACAAAGAAGTCGAAGGTGAACCTGTAGGTCAGCTGCGAATCGAGCTGAAGTATGGCCCTAACGGCGAACGTGTAATCCAAACCATTCGCCGTGTCAGCAAGCCTGGCCGTCGTGTCTTCAGCAAGAGCCGCGACCTACGTCCTGTGCTGAACGGATTGGGGATCTCCATCATCAGCACCAGCCAGGGTGTTGTGAGTGATCGCGAAGCACGTCAGCAGAACATTGGTGGCGAGGTACTTTGCGAGATCTGCTAGAGCCAGTTGTTGTCGTCAGATTCCGCTCCCAAATTTGAAGAAGCCTTAATCGGCAAGTCCTTAATTCATACAAAAAGCCATGTCACGAATCGGAAGAAAACCAGTTCCCATCATCGATGGCGTTGAAGTCAGCGTGGCGAGTCGCGTTGTTACAGTGAAAGGTCCGAAGGGCCAGTTAGAATTCAATCATCGCCCCGAAGTAATCGTTTCCGTGGACGATGATGGAAAAACTGTCAGCGTTACCCGGGAAACCGATGAACGAACCTCGCGGGAACTACACGGGCTCACCCGAGCTGTCATTAACAATATGATCTTCGGTGTTAAAGAGGGTTATGAAAAGAAGCTCGAAGTGGTCGGCGTTGGATATATCGCGGCCATTCAAGGCAAGGAGTTGCAGCTGCGAGTCGGTTACGCGAACGAGCTTAAGAAACAGATTCCAGATGGCTTAACGGTCACTTGTCCGGACCAGACGCACATTGTGGTTCAAGGTTGCGACAAGCAGAAAGTAGGTCAGTTCGCAGCAGAAGTCAGAGCGCTTCGCAAACCGGAACCCTACAAGGGCAAGGGGATCCGTTACCAAGACGAACAAGTCAAACTGAAACCTGGTAAGTCTGCTACCTAGGTCGCGTAGCCAAGCCAAATTCAAATTGAATCATTTGACGACAAATCATTTGTAAGCGAGTAAGTCGTGAAGCTAAAAAAGATCATCAACAATCAAAAGCGACGTCGGAAATTCCGCGTGCGTAACAAGTTGCGTGGTGATGAGAATCGTCCTCGTCTTTGTGTAGAC
>JBCCEO010000183.1:0-11718 GCA_039030255.1 Planctomycetota bacterium
AACGTGCTGACTATTGGTTCCCCGCTCTTTTTGGCGGAAAGATCGCAGCTTTGTCCGGAAGTGACGAGCGTCTCACTATCGAAACAGAAGGAGAATACGAGCCGAACTTTTTGCTCTTTCAAAAAACGGAGCAAGGCTATCTCTTCGCTGGGCTAGATGAAGAGAGGTACATGGAGTGGATGGATCAGCCTCACGAGTTAATTCCCAACATCGCGCTAGAGGGCGAAACCGTAGAGGGCGAGAAAGTCAGCCTTGCCGAGCTCGAAGGCAAAGTCGTGCTAATTGATTTTTGGGGAACATGGTGCGGTCCATGTGTGGCTGAAATCCCAGTATTAAAAAAGATTCACGGTGCATTAAATGACAAAGGCTTTGAAATTATCGGAGTCGCTGCCGATGACCCAGGTTCCTTAAGGCGGTTTCTAAAGAAGAATGACATGCCTTGGCCGAGCATTGTGGATGCTGATGGAGACTATTCGGATAGGTTTAAGATCAACGCTTACCCAACGTTTTTACTGGTCAATGCAAAAGGCGAGCATTACGCGTCGGACCTATTTGGTGGGGAACTCCTCGATGAAATTATCGGTCAACTTGGACTCGATCCCCAAAACTACGCAAAGCTAAGGACAGAGCTAGAAGAAGAGAGCGTCGTTGGCGGTGGAGCAGCGATGCCAGATGAGCCAGTTGCACCTCACGGACTGCCAATCGGCTTCGCCGCAGCCGATGCTGATGGCAATGGGGCAGTCACCAACAAGGAAATGAAGAGCTATCTTGAAGCTCGTGTACCGGAGAAGATGCCCTACAAAAAGATCTTCGATCGTATCGACAAAGATCAGAGTAAATCGATTTCCGAAGAAGAATTTGAAAACCGTCATGAGGCGATTGAGCACTTCATGGGCGACGACTTCTTTGGCGGCATGCCAGAGCCTAACGATCCTGGCAAAGACTTCAAACCCGTTCCAGATCTACGCTCTCCAATTGACGACCGAAAAGTCATGGGTGCCGTATTCCATCGCTACTACGAGACGATTGAATCGGAAGGAATCGTGTGGCCAGAAGTCAATCTTGACGAAGTGCCGACCGCAGTCGCGAAACAAGCTCCTTGGAAAAACAACGATGCGGGCAACACGCCCCTAATGGACGTTTACAAAGCGACTGTTGTGCTGGCAGGTGGCGATGATGACTTCTTCACATCTGGCGCGGTTATCATCAGTGCGGACGGCCTAGCCCTAACAAACTATCATGTTGCTGAAGCAATGAGCAACAGTCACTTAGTCGCATTAACACATGATGGAACCGCATGCCCCGTGGTCGAATTCATTGCCGGTGATGTGAATCGCGACGTGGCATTGATTCGTTTACAGGGCAATGACTTCACTTCTGTTCGAATCGCTGCTCAGACACCAGAAATTGGTTCCGATCTGCGGATGGTTCACCACTCGGAAAACCGTTTTTACACTTACGATCGAGGCTACACGATGCGTTACCCAGTAATCGGTGAACTCCCGTGGTTCGAAGTTTCCATGGATTATGCGCCAGGTGGTAGTGGCTGCGGAATCTTCAACGAGAACCATGAACTGGTTGGCCTTGTATCGACCATTCAATTCGGCGATGGTCCAACGATTGCAGAACCGTTCACCGACTTGATTGAGGATGAAGGGGATATGCAGGGTGAGCCGAACGAGATGGATCCCTCGATGTTTGAAGAAGCTCTCATCATGGTAAAACACGCTGTTTCCCTACCTTCCATCCAGTCGCTGTGGAAGTGATTCTAGCGATGAATTTCTGAAATGCACCTGAGTGCTGAATTGCGAAATTAAACTGTGAATCCGATGAGTGAATCTCAAAGTGAAGCTGTGCTCGGCCCACAAAACGCTGAGGCTGTATTCGCGCAAGCATTGGAGCTTCCCGCAGAAGCGCGGCTTGCTTTCGTTAATACTACTTGTTTCCATCAGCCAGACTTACAGTCCGAAGTCGAACAACTTCTGGGAGCCCACTCGCAGAACGAAGGTGACCAATTCTTGAACGGCAAACCCCTTGCGCTCTTACGCGAAGGGGAAGCCGAAATCAGCGAAGGCATTGGCAACTCGATCGGTCGCTACAAATTGCTGGAGGAGATCGGTGAAGGCGGCATGGGTGTCGTCTACATGGCCGAGCAGATTGAGGACGTCCGTCGCCGTGTGGCGCTCAAGGTGATCAAGCTAGGCATGGATACTCGTCAGGTCATCGCGCGATTCGAAGCAGAACGCCAAGCGATGGCGCTGTTCGACCATCCGAATATTACGAGTGTTCTGGATGCAGGTGTCACCAGCGCTGGACGGCCTTATTTCGTGATGGAATTAGTCCGTGGACTTAGCATTACGGAATTCGCCCGATCGCATCAACTGTCGGAACCTGAACGACTAGAACTCTTCATCCAAGTATGCGATGCGATTCAGCATGCGCATCAGAAAGGCATCATTCATCGAGATATAAAGCCATCCAACGTGATGGTAACGCTAAATGACGGCAAACCGTTGGTGAAAGTCATTGATTTCGGAATTGCCAAAGCGGTTGGACATCACCGATTGACCGAGAAGACGCTCTTTACGCGCTATTCCGCCATGGTCGGCACCCCGCACTATATGAGCCCTGAGCAGGCGGAGCTAAATGGGCGGGATGTAGACACACGAAGTGACATCTATTCACTGGGCGTCATCCTTTACGAGCTATTGACCGGCACGACCCCCTTGAGCCGAGACAAGTTGAAGCAGGTAAGCCCGCTGGCCTTGCACGAAACGCTTCGCGACGCTGACATAGAGACACCTTCGGATCGTATCCGCCGGCTATCGAAAGAAGCAACTACCGACAGCCCGCGGGTTGAAGCAGCGCATCCGTCCAGAGCACGACCAAAAAAACAAGGCGAACTGGACTGGGTCGTAATGAAAGCCCTCAGTCGAGATAGGCAAGATCGCTATGCATCGGTCCATGAACTTGCGCGAGACGTCGAGTGCTTTCTCCGTGATGAACCTGTTCAGGCCGCCCCACCATCTCGTCTGCGTGCCACGCAAGCCTTTTACCGCAGAAATCGAAAATCGATTGCCACTGCAGCTACTTTCGGGTTGATTCTCGTCGTCTGCTCATTGACTTGTGTCGTGTTTGGCCTGCAAGCTGTCAACGCAAATCGCAACTTAGTGTCGACAAATTCTGAGCTATCGGCCAAAGTTCAAGAGTTGAAAATTGCAAAAGAAAAACTGAGAGAAGCGACAAGCCAACAACTCTACGACAACGCGATCTCTGTCGCCCTAGCAAAGTTCACTATGGACATGGAGGATGAAATCACCGATTTGATTGACAAGCTGTTTCCTGGATACTTTGCCCCGGTCGAGAACGAAGCAGACTTGGATTTCCAACTCTGTTTTACCTTTGACCCGCGTATTGTCCTGGATCTTCAAAAGCGTGAACTTCTCAAGAAGTCACTGGCTCGAATCGAACGAGTCTTTGACCAGGAAGATGAGTTTTACGAGCAGTTGTTAGAGGACGAAGAGTCGGAGGATGTTATGCACGGAGAGGAGCATAGCCCTGAATGCTTTCGCTTGCAGGAAGCAACCAATCGCAAGCTGCCCGAACACCGGCACAAGTTTTATCGTAAATTAGTCGCCGAATTCCGTAAGACTTTCGGTGAGGACGACCCACGAGTCGCGGAAGCTTTGCAGTTGTTCGCCGTCAGTCTTGCCGAGGTTCGGCGATACAGCGAGGCCGAAGCCCGATTGCGTGAAGCCCTTGCGATTGGTGATGAAAAAAGTCGCGAATGTACGCGACAGCTTATGAGAAACCTCAATTTGCTGGGCACATCAAACTAGAGTGTCGGATTCTACTCTCCATCGGAGCACTGCATTTTGCTCCGTAACCATGCCTTTGCGTACACCCAATATCGTTCGGCGGTCGCAGTGGAAATTTGTAGCTGCTCCGCAACTTGTGCGTTGGTAAGCCCAGCAAAGTATCGCAGTTTTACCAGCAGGGCTTTTTGTTCATCATGCTGTTCCAAGAGAAGCAAGGCCTCATCTAGTTCCAGCAATTCCTCATCTTGCTGCCAGACGGCGTCTTCACTGCCGAGTTCGCAGCGATTCATATCGCCACCACGCTTCTGGCGTCTTCTAGCGCGGGCAGCATCCACCAAAATCCGTCTCATCGCTTGTGCTGCAGTCGCGAAGAAGTGTTGCCTGTTCGTCCAACCAATTTGTTGATTAGATCCGACTAATTTGATCCACGCCTCGTGAACCAATGCGGTGCACTCAAGGGTATTTCCGGGGTTTTCACGCTGCATCTGATTCTTTGCCATCCAGCGCAGCTCTTCGTAAAGCACGACGAAGAGAGCGTTGGAAGCTTCGGCATCTCCTGCCGCAACGAGCTCAATTAATTTTGTCACTTCAGTGTCTTGTGACACAGTTCGGCTCGCTTGGATTGCGGAACTCCGGATAATTCTCAACTCAAAGTCGCAAGAGCGACGTCATCCAGGATGAGTTGTTAAAGCCTACCCGAAAAACTGCGCATAGAAAAACCCTCGTGGCTCTGGGGAACCACGAGGGTCATGTTCCCTGGCACCGGAACGAAACTGTTGCCAGTTCGCTCCGGTGCGCAGACTTAAGCTCTGCCGCGAAGCTCCATTGGGAGTGATTGACCCAGAAACCACATCCCTTTGGAATTGTGCTCCGACCCAGGAGGGAGGCCAGCTATGATTTCCCGCAAAAGCATAGCCAACGACAGAGCTTCCACTGATTCGACATCCTTGTCAGGTAAACACTGCTGAATTCCTCCGTGAATTCAGTTTCTTCGATGGACCTACACTCTTGCGGAGAGATTTGGGTCGGTCCTTCTTGTTCACCGAACAAATGGGAAATACCGAATTTCAGATTCAAGAGTCAATGGGAAAAACGTGATTTGAGTCCGCAGGAGGAAAAACCCCTAGTTTTGGAGCCGCGACCTTGTTCTTCCGGTCCAAAGCCAGCTTGGCTAGCATTTCATCCGACACGCTTTCACCATCGCGATCCGTCCAAGAGAGTTCGCCGCAGCCTGAAAGCAACACTACGCCTTGATTCGTCCGGTCAATGGCCCAGCGAATCGCTGCAGCGCGATCAGGAATAACCTGAATTCGGCCTGGTGCTGAGCATCCGCCTAGCACGTCCATGGCCAATCTTTGTGTTGCGCTAGGCGAAAGATCTGATCCCGTCAAAACCACGCGATGCGCGGCCTTTTCCAGTACTTCGCCCAAGCGGGATCGCCATTTGGAATCCAATTGATTGTTGAGATCAACAACGACAGTAGCCGGTCCATAGTTGTGTTGCCGCAAGGCGTGAGTCGCTACGGCGACTCGGTCTGGTGTGGCTCCGATATCGATAAATACTGGCACTTCCACCGATTGCGGAATTCGCTGTAGTCGACCAGGAATGCTGGTGAGCTTTTCAACGCCAGCGATCGAGTCAGGAACGGAAAAATCAAACATCCAAGCAGTTGCAATCGCTGCCAATGCGGAGCGGGCGATGTGGTCTCCAGGAATCTGCAGAGTAAGTGGCATCAGCATATTTCCCGCCATGACCAGGAGCTGCTGCTGACCACCTTCGCGACTTAAACGCTTGCCGCAAACATGCTCCGCCGCATCCAAGCCATAGCTTACCGATGCAATATCCTGCTTTTCGACCCAATTCACAGCGAGAGCATCGTCCGCGTTGTACAGCAACATTCCGTGTGCCTTCACACGATCCATCAGGCTATTCAGAAGATCGCTAAAGCAACGCACGCTGGCACCGTTGGTCGTCTGAGTTGTTCGCATTCCAGTAAGGATTATTAAGTCGAACTCCACCCCCGCAGCCACATTGTCGCGCAGCATTGATGGCGTTAGTTCGATCACAACGGCCGGTGCACCAGAGAGATCAGATCGTTGCATCCACTCAGCAAGCTCCTGTGCTCCTGGAGGTCGAGTATTGCTACGATCGCATTCAATGGAGTCGCTAGACCCCAAAGAGGTGTAATAAGCTACGCTTCCGCCCAATTGCTTCAACATTGAAGAAACATATAGGGCGGTCGCTGATTTCGCGCTCGTCCCTACAATGCCGATCGTAAGCATTCGCTTGGAAGGATCGCCATGAAGTCTTTGCGAGATCTTGGCGAAAACTTCTTGGGTATTCTCGACCAAACATTGCGGCACCGACACCGGCAGGACTCGATCACTTACAACCGCGACTGCTCCGCGACGAATAGCCTCCTCAACCTTGTCGTGCTCGTCTCGATGAGCATTGTGTCGGGGAATGAAAACGTCGCCGGGCGAACACTGGTCTGCTCGATCCACACATTTTTGTACCGTGATATCATCGGCACCGACAAATACGGCTTCGTCAAGAAACTCACGCAAACTGATGGTGGCTGTATCCGAACCATCATTGGAAAAAGACGTCGACATCCGCGGCCTCCTTGCCACATAGGTAAACGTAATTCGGTCAATTTGTTGGGTGCCTTCCATGCACCCCTGGATCTTGGATTCAGGATTTTGAAAATGCAAAACTTAGATTTGCATTTCGACTTCCCGAATTCCAACTTCCATCCAGCCTGTCCCGAATAGTACGCTTCGTCAATACGAATCCTAGTGCTCTAAGCTCGAAGACGAATGCAACGTGAAGTTTTGACGGATTCCGCTTTTTTGAACTTCGGTTGCTAGCCAAACCAAGGTGTTGCTAGCTAAAGTGTCCTTTCAACCGGAAGTGGAGAAATCATGGCCTCGCAAGACTTAGACGAAGACGAACTCGCAGCCTACCTACACCTTACCCCTCAGCAGGTACGCAAATTGGCCGATCGAGGAAAACTTCCCGGCCGGAGAGTTAGCAGCAGCTGGCGTTTTTCCGAAGCCGAGATCCACAACTGGCTCGAACAAAAAATTGGAGCCAGCGAGGATGGCGAGGAGCTTTCCAAGGTAGAAAAAGTTCTTGATCGTTGGAACAAGAAACACATGGACTCAAGTTTCGAATGGGATTCCACGATCCTGAGCTTGATTCCAGCGGAAGCCGTCGAAATACCTTTTGCGGCACGCACGCGTGGGAGCGTCGTCCGCCGCATTTGTGCCAATGCAGAAAAGACTGGGCTGCTTTGGGATGCACATAAAATGGCGGAGGCGGTAACGGCGCGGGAGGAACTTCACACCACGGCTCTCGACAATGGAGTTGCACTGCTGCACCCTCGGCGTCCTCAAGCCTCACTGCTAGGCGAGCCTTTCCTGGCGCTCGGCGTTTCTCCTCAGCCAATCCCCTTTGGCAATCAAAGCGGACACTTGACCGATACCTTCTTTTTGATTTGCTCAACCGAAGAAAGGATGCACCTACAAGTTCTAGCGAAACTTTCCAGACTCCTAACAACGGAGGGATTTCTTTCTCAACTCCGCGCGTCGAGCGATGCCAAAGAAGGGCTCGAATTGATCGCCAGGTTTGAAGAAGAACTCGATGGCGATGATTGAGAAAGTCTCTGGGATTCGAATTGCCTGGGTCGGTTACCGGCAGGGACCATTCCAATTTCTTACCGCTCAACTGAAGTCCGCAGGGTTAGAGCTTTCGTTTTTATCGCAAGAAGAATCCATTTCTTGCGCCAACTGCGACCGGATTGTTTATGTCAGCGAAGATCGCCTCGGATTACCGAAGCTGATTGAAATGGCCGAATCCAACATAATCCCGACAGCTATTGCATTGGGCGACTGGCATATGGGGGCAGGCCGAACTGGACTCCGCGAATCAACAATTCCGCTTCTACCCTGGTATCGATTTTGGGATTCGTGGTTGAACTGGCTTACTCATGACCTGCAAGAATTCTATCCTGCACCTCCCCGTAATTTTCACGCGTTGACACCCGAATGGCAGCGGTGTGATGCAGGACGTGGCTTGCTGCTAGCCGGCGACCACGAATCCTTGGTGACCTGGCAAGCAATTGCCGATGCGACGGGTTGTACTGTCGATTGTCTACGTTGGACGGAAACCGAAGGAATCGTGCCCAATCAAGCCTGGGATTGGGTTCTTTGGGACGACGGCTGTGTTCCGACTACGCAAGCCGACGAAGCGCGGAAGAAAGTTGAGATTCAATGGAAGCGTCTGCACGAGCGATTGCCCAATGCCCTCAAGATCGCTGCCTGTATATTGCCCCAATGGTCGCGTTGGTCGGTCTTGCAGGAGCTTGGAGCAAACGAATTGATCGCGAAACCCGAATCGGGAGTTTCGCTCGGGCGTGTTTTATACTCGATTCAACATGAACGCAAAGTTGACACGCAAACGAAAATGCCTGGGCAAGGCTAACTTGCTCGCCACACTCGTGAGGTCATCGTTTTTCCTCGGCAGCACTCGCGCGGATGTAATTTGGCAATAGTTGCTCAGCCGTAGATACTTCGCCAAGTTCAAATTTGGCTTTGCCAAGCTGAGCCAACATCTGCAAATCAATATTCCAAAGTTCTTCGTCGCAGAATCGAGTACTTTCGCTTTGGTATGGCTTGGCGACTTGGAGCCCACGTCCAAGTACACGAATAGGTATTTGCTCGTCATTGCCTTGTGTTGGATCGTTGCACCATGCGTCGAGGTCTCGAACTTGCGTGGGTATCAGATTTTTCAGCTGTCCATCTAGCTTCCAAACCGCGCTAAAAACTTGTTTGCGAAAGGCGTTCAAAACCGGCACGATAAAGCACTTTTCGCCATTTGCGGAACTGTTTTCAGCAGCTTGGTTGGCTAGACAATCCAGCGTGTCGATCCCAACTGCAGGAACGCCCCAGGCGTAGGCGAGCGCTTTTGCGGTTGCCAAACCAATTCGAAGGCCAGTGAAAGATCCAGGTCCATAAGTAATGGAAATGAGGTCGATTGGCGGCGGCGATCCTGCTGAGCGAGCTACCTTTCGCTCCCCATCTAAGACTTTTTGGATTAGCGGGGATAAGGAACAGAGGCTGTTTTCACCGGGTATCGCCTGCTCAAATGCAGTACAGATATCACCCTCAAAGAGCCCCACGCTGGGGGTCATGCCAGCACAATCAATTGCTAAATTCCGCATTGTCTATCTTTTCCAGGGCGTCTTCTGTTGGAATTAAGCCTTAGTTGAGCTTTTTTCGAGCCTTTCTCGAAATTCATTGCCGATCTACAATACGCAGCCCAAGATCGAGAAACGACGCTGCGAAAAACAGAATAGGATTCACACAAAGTTTGCTTTTGTTTCCTTTAGTCTTTCCTCAAGATCGATTTACTACCACCCCTGACATTCGGAGACGTCAGTGCGTCACGCGTTGATAAGCGATATCCACGGCAATTTAACTGCCTTAAACTCGGTCATCGAGGATATCCAGGGGCAGAGTGTAGACCGACTAATCTGCCTAGGTGATGTCGTCGGTTACGGCCCCAATCCTTGCCAGTGCTTGGATTCGGTCATGCGTCGTTGCGACTTTACGATCCTAGGAAATCATGACCAAGCTGCGCTGTTTGATCCAGAAGGATTCAATCCAGTCGCTCTTCGGGCCATTTATTGGACTCGAGACGAACTGGACCGAGGACCGGGACCGCAAAGCTTAATCAATAAAAGGTGGGATTATCTCAGCGAGCTTCCCAAGTTTCACAAGGAAGGAGATATGCTGTTCGTGCACGGTTCGCCGCGTGATGCAACGAATGAGTATGTGTTTCCTGAAACCATTTATGACCAAGCTCGGATGAAAATCTTGTTCGATCGCGTTACGAAGTACTGCTTCCAGGGCCATACGCACATGCCCGGCGTGTTCACTACGGATGGCGAATTCATTACGCCAGACGAGTGCGACTATGAGTTTCCACTTAGCGACGAAAAACTAATGATCAACGTAGGGTCTGTAGGACAGCCGCGTGATGAAGATCCAAGGTCCTGCTACGTTATCTTGGATGACAAGGCAGAAATGATCTCGTTTCGTCGTGTAGAATATGACGTCGAAAACACAATCGAGCAGATTTATGCCATCGAAGAACTCGACAACATGCTTGGCGACCGCTTGCGAGGCGGAAGATAGTTGGCTGACCGGTTTAACCTAGCGGCAAACCACAGTTGAATTTGTCCCTTGCTCACCTCCCAAAAACAAGCATGCTGCATAACGCGAAGGAACAAATTGCGTGCGCCGCGCAATCATAAGCGACATCCACGGGAATCTGGTTGCCCTCAAGACAGTCCTGGAAGACATTCGCTCGCAAAATTGTGACCAGATTCTTTGCCTAGGGGACATCATCGGTTACGGCCCTGAACCGCAAGCTTGCGTGGATGAGATTGTCGAGGTCGACGCCTGCATTCTTGGCAATCATGACTTAGCTGCACTTTTTGACCCAGAAGGATTCAGCAACGCGGCAGAACAGGCCATCATGTGGACGCGGAAACAGATGGAATCTGGCGATACACCTCAGGCTTGCCTACGGCGTTTGAATTTCTTGGCGAAATTACCGCGTACACTCCGGGACGAGAATACGCTTTTTGTCCATGGATCTGTTCGAAATCCGATCAATGAGTACGTATTCCCCGAGGATGTCTACAACAAACGGAAAATGGATAAGCTGTTTTCCATGGTGCAGCACCTTTGCTTTCAAGGACACACCCACGTCCCTGGCGTATTTACCGCAACTCATACTTTCCTACGACCCGAAGAAATCGGTTTTAAGTACGAGATTTCTAAGGAAAAGGCCATGGTCAACGTTGGTTCCGTCGGACAGCCGCGAGACGGGGACTGGCGAAGTTGCTACGTGATATTTGAAGATCCTTGGATTGAGTTCCGTCGCGTTGAATATAATGTGGATGAGACGGTTGCCAAAATTAAAGATACACCAGAGTTAGATCCTTTTCTGGGTGACCGGCTTCGGGAAGGACGGTAAGGCAATTTAGGCGGGGTCTAAGTACGTCCAATCGGTTCTTCGCATTGTTTTAATAGTTGCAAATTGGCTGGGGAGCCAACACAATTTAGCGCAACGGCATGTCGCCGTTCGCTTCGAATTCTAGCCGAACAAATCGCGCAACGAAATGCAAAGTATTACACTTAGGGTTATATCCGGTGCAGATCGCGGCCAAATATATGGCGAACTGGAAACTCCAATTACGATCGGTCGAGAAGAAGGCAACGCCGTTCAATTGAACGACGAGCGGATCAGCCGATATCATGTCAAGATTCAAGAAGATGACGGCCGACTGGTCGTCACCGACCTGGACAGCACCAATGGTACGCGTGTCAACGGCAACGCCTGCAATTTAAAAATCCTTCGCTACGGGGATACAATTTCGATTGGTCGTACCGTTCTTCTGGTGGGCTCGAAAGAGCAAGTCGCAGAGTGGTTTTCTGGTGAAGGCACAAGCTCTAGTTCTCCAGACTCCGGCGGTGCAGACGACGATTCTAGGCGTTTGGATCTCAGCACCGGGCTAGCCCAAGATCACTCACCACATCTATCCAGCCACGAAGTTGCGATTCCGCGGAAATTGAGCGCAGGACAATCAGCCGAACTGCGTGAACTTTTGGACCACATTCACTCGGGTATGCGTGCGGCGTTAGAATCCGCTCAGACAAATGACAAAGATCACTTGGTTCAGATAGATCAACGAGCCTGGCAGCTACTTTTGATGACTCAGAGCGAGTTGTCCGAATTGATTCGGCGAATCGAGAATCCACCCACTTCAGCCGTAGATGAAGAATTTGAAGTCGACTAGGCCCACTCCTCAAGAACATTCATCTCATTG
>JBCCEO010000184.1:0-11617 GCA_039030255.1 Planctomycetota bacterium
CGCGCCAGTGGTTTGGCTCAATTCTCTTCCCGCTGCCTACAACACCTACCTCTTTCTCGCGATCATTCTGAACTGTAGCTGCGGCTATATGTTTTTGCGTCAGACCCGCTGCAGCATCCTACCAGCATTATTCGGTGGCCTCGCAATCGGATTGCATCCTCTCGCACTATCCAACTTGGAAGCAATTCAGCTAGTACCACTGTGGGGCATTCTTCTCACACTTGGCTCTATTTTGCGACTTCACCAAACTCCCAATGCCAAGTCCACTGTGATGCTCGCCGCAAGTTTCATTATCACGGTCATGCTATGCATTCATCACGCGCTTTTTTTAGCCCTACTTTTACCGGTTTGTCTAGCGACGCTATCTATTCATAACACCAAGAAGCAGCGCCACAGGTTTGCGGTAGCATTAGCCATCGCAGCCCTGTTGTGCACGATTTGCATTGGCCCGTTCTTGTGGCAAATGCACCAAGCACATAACCAAGAAGGATTCGATCGCTCTTTGGATTCGGTGCGTGTGCTGTCTGCCTCCTGGCGCGATTGGACCCCCTCAGCCTGCTTCGTCTCATTTGAGAATTTGACAGGCAAGACCCTCTTGCCAGGCTGGCTCCGTTTGTGCCTTGCTGTAGCTGCGATCTTGCTAACGCAAAAGAGAAGGCGGGCGACAAACCATTTCTTGGTCGGCTTGACGGTATGTAGTATCCTATTCAGCTTCGGGGCAAATATTGCGATTGGAGATTGGTCGCTGTGGGAATCAGTGAGCAGTTTTCTTTCGCCATTATCGCGTGTTCGCAGCCCCTATCGATTTGCATACTTTGCTCAGCTTGGAGTCTTGCTACTGGCCGCGCATGGCGTCAACGAGCTATTTCGCAGGCGACAGGTACTGCTAAATCTTGCCCAAAGAAACCGCAAGTTCGCCAAATGGAAATTCCTAGTGACGCCCGCTTGTGCCCTGGCCTCAATCATTCTGTGCTTTGAAGTGCCTCCGCCTAAAAACTTCCTTTCCCATCCACCGCTGCAAATACACAGTCCCGCCTGGGTCGAATTTGTAAAAACCAACTCCGAGCCAACGGATAGTTTGCTTTGCTTGCCCGTTTGTCGCGACGCTTCCGAATGGTCGCATGAAACGTCAACACGTTGGATGCTGTACGGCGTTCAACATCAGCGTCCGATCCTAAATGGCTACTCGGGCTTTGCCCCCAAGACCTGGATCAAGCTTAGAAAAGAACTTCGCAAATCGAAGTGGCCGCCCGATGTTTTCTCCCAACTGAGAGAAAAACGAACCAAGTTCATCGTGGTGAATAAAGATACGAATCGAGTCAACTTGCAGCAGTACACCGATGAACTGAAACAGGTCGCAGACTACGATCGCTTTTCCGTTTGGCAGTTGACTTCGAAACCGGTGCAGCCCCATCCTGAACCCTAGCGATAATGCACTGGATTTCTCTTCTCACCAAAATGCACTGCATTTTTTCGCCAATCTTTGGAAGCTAGCAATAGCGGTCATCGACTCAGCTGTTGACAGCCTATTTGCAAAGCTGCTATCGCACAAAGCATGCCGCCGTTTTCCCAGTGCTAAGTTGAAAATGTCTTCCATTCGAACCTACCTGACTCCCCTACTAGCCGGTAGTTTTCTGCTATTGCTATTCGGTTGCCGATCGACAACTGGCGTGCATGTGTGGGCGCCTGGTAAGGTCACGGCACCGGCTCAGGCAAAAATCGCGGTGGCTCCTATGGCTGGAAACCGATTGCTGGCCGAACGCATCGAACATCAGTTGCTGGCCCAGCGTCCTGCTGCGAAATCGGACGTTCAACTTTTTACGGCAGACCAACTCGCTTCGCGTTCTCCGGTTCAACTGGCTTCTACCGCATCACTCAATACCGATTTGACCGCCATTCAAGCTGCTAGAGCTGTTGGCGCCGATTTATTGTTTCAAGGCGAAATCATCTCCGCCAAGTTGGATCCAGACAGCCAACTCGAAGCTCCAGATCAAAGCGAAATCAACTACAACGAGCTGTTCTTTCAGCGTGCCGAGAAAGCTTCAAAGCAGGAGAGCTTAGTACTTGGTTGGAGAATCATTGATACCAAGTCCGGTGCAACGTTGGGAACGCACTTGTACACTCTAGGAACTGAGGGCGCGAAGAAGCTTTACCCTGATCTGGACGCTCAACTTCCCGAGGATACGGATGTTCTGATTGCGGCCAGCGCACGAGAAGCGTGGCAAGCACTAGCACCCATTGTCGTGAAGGAAGATATCAAGCTTTCGTCTCCTTGGTTTCAGCCTGGTGCGATAGGCGTGCAGCTCGGCGTACGAGCTGCTAAGAAAGGCAGGTGGCAGGATGCCGAGCGGCATTGGACACGTGTTGCACGATGGTTTCCCTACAGTGCATCGGCACAACACAACTTAGCCGTTGCGAAAGGAGCTCGCGAGGACTTTCAAGCAGCAAAGCTACAACTTCAAAAAGCACGTGGGATTTTTGCTTGGAATTTGCCCGGAGAAACTCTATTCTGGCTTGACCAAAAACATCGTGACTACAACGAGGCTCACGGCCTAGGTGATCCCAAGGATGGCTGGGCTTTTCCGCAACCAATTCGCTCACCCGCGCAAGAGTTACTGACTGCACCTACTAGCGATATCGAGGACTTGCCTTGGTGGTCAGCCATCCCATTTGCTAAGCCACAAGGCTGGACCTGGCGTGCTTGGCTAACGCAGCCAGTTATTCTGTAGATCCAAATCATTGCAATTTGAGTGTGCTCAAGGCAGAGCAGGTTTGGCCTATTTCTGCTGGGCACGCCTCATCGGCTGCGACCAGAGAAACCCTTCAGTGCCCACGTGATAGTGATGACACTGCGTGCAGCTATCGCCGGCTCCATCTGGCCGATGGCAGGCGACGCACTGAGCTTTCTCGATCGAATCAAATTCACACCCCAAGTAATTTTGAATTTTTCCCTGCATCGCTACGAGACGGCTTCGATAATTGTCATCGGGCTGCATATTCTCCATCAGCGCTTTGAGACTCGCGAAAGATTGATCCGCGGCCTTGCTATCGGTATCGAATCGATGGCAGTACTGACAATCGTTGACGGCGGGCAAGGAGAGGTGCGGCGAATGATCAAACTTAGTGAATTGTCGCAAATTCGCAGGACGTTTCTCAGAACGCCAGTTAGCCCACAGTTCGCCTGCTGACGCTTGACTTGTGGTCCCTTCCCCTAACTGATGGCATTCCAAGCAGGAGCCAGGAATGGCATTCTTAAGATTTAGGTCTTCCTTGGACCAAGGGTGCCTCGTATCCTCCGCCGCAGAGTTTGGACGATTACGTTCCACGATTGTTATGAGTTCGCCCCAAGCCGAAAGGAATGGGTCGGAGTGCCCACGCGGCACGTATCGCAAGGCCAAGAACTGGTCGTCGAGATACCAACCGCCCTCTTCCAAATGTATTGCGGCGTTCAGTTTCACCAGTTTCGTCGCTTTGCTTGGCTTCGTCTCTGGGGGATCGTCATCCCAACCGCCAAGCAGTAGATCATCGTCGGCGTCATCTTCACCAAGTAGATCGTCTTGGGCACCGAGAGTCGTAGAAACAAACCGAAACACGTTCTGCTCTCGTTGATCGCTTAGTGCGGGAATCGGTAAATCAGAGCTATCCTGCGTCAGTTGCTCATTACCGACAAACCAATGTTGTTCGATTTGCCGAAACAAATCAGGAGGAAGTCCCACGCTAACCTGCCGAACCAAATCCAACTCATGTTCGTTGAGATCCCTGGCCAGGATCTGTGTCAACGACGATTCCAGACGCTTGCGCCAAGCCGCCTGTCCACCGTTGGCGATCTCGCGTACAACCTTGCGGTATGCTACAGCAATCCCACTCGCAGTCTGCTCCAAATGCTCATCAGCCGTTTTGCTGATCTGCCCATCACTTGGTAGATGACGCATCGATTCTGGCAATGTTGGCTCTCCTGCCAGTAGGAGCCGAGCGGCAAACGAAACTTGCCCGTCAAAGCCAAACTGCGCCGACAACGGCCAGTCGGCTAGATCGCTAGGGCCGCTCTTAACCAACTCTTCTGGCAAGCATGGCAATTGCAGAAACGCCCAACCGTTTGTGAATTCACTCCGCATTGACTCGGTATGGCAGGAGCCACAAGCTTTTTCGAAACCGACAGAACGAAAAACGCTACCGACTACACCTGCCTGGCTAGCGTCTAGGTGACAACTCCGACAGTCGAATTCCTCATTCTTTTTTGCATAGTATTCGCCAGCATGCGCGCGGTGATCAAAGGCAAATCGCCGCTCTCCAATATTCGGATAGTCTGAGAATTGCGGATGGCCGATCGCAAAGCTTTCGAATTGCTCTCGGTGACATGCCTGACAACGCTTGTCGGCCATTGCTTTGAGATCGTGCTCTCCGCCCCGGTGCTCGATGTGGCATTGCGCACAGAAGGTTTCGTCGGTTGCCGACATCAACATCGTCTTCTGCTGTTCATTCGGTGTAAAACGGATCGTCCGAAGCTCCTCCATAGTGAGGTCATGAGGACTACGGCGAGTGGCATCAGGAATATGTGCCGTGTGACAAGTCATACAAAGCTGGTCTTGCAGTAGGCCCGGCGCCGCATCTGGATGAGAATTCGGGTGGCACAAGCTGCACCTCTCCGAAACCAATGCGTTATCTAGAATTTGTGCATGCGCATGACTGAGACCGCCGGGCACATACAATTCTTCGCGTTGCGGCGCCGTCATGCACAGCAAGAGAATCCCAGCACTCAGAATCGCAAAGTTGATCGCAATGTCCTGGCGAGAAAAGCGAGGTGATTTCCTGGGTTGGCAGGGCAACTCCGATGCGAGTTCCTCAGGTGACTCTCCGTTTGCCTTCGATATCGCGTGGCAGCACTTTCCATCTTCTGACGGACCCTTGGGGCAACTGGCTCCCATTTCGAAGTTGCCGCATACCCACGAGTTGTTGGGCTTCGGGCGTGGCGAGGTGACATTCTGCTTTCCGGAATCCATTACATGAATCCTTGAAAACGATAAACCATCACCACGTGAACGCCAATCAAGATTGCCAATGCCCAAGTTAGCGCCACATGTGCCATGAACATCAGCTGCAAACGTTTCTGCAAAGCTTGGTGGTAATCCAAGTCATCCTTGGCTTGGACCATCTTTGCCAAGTGCTTACGGCTCCCCACTCCATACTCGCCGAGGTAACGGTCGAGGTCCGCCAACTCACGCAGCAGAGCGCGGCGTTTCCCGCCGGTGGGGAACATGACATAGAAGAATCCGCGCCGAGTTTGAAAATAGGGGAGTAGTCGCCTCTGATAGTACTCCGAGAGTGTGGCTCCTTCGTCGAAGGCTGTGGAATCTAGCGCGACCTCATGTGCATCTGTCGCAACTGCCAATTGCATCTGGGGAATTCGTTCATAGGGAAAATCTTGCTTGATGGCTGCAAGCCGCATTGGCGTCGTGCGACTGATAACGCCCAACAAAATTCCGCTGACCGCTACAAATACGAAGGCGGAGGCTAGCGCCGTTTCGAAGATCCCTCGAATCGGCCAGCCGATGTGCATTAAGAAGACACAACTCGCGAAAACACCCATGTACATGTGCATTTGCAGCCAGCCAGCAACGGGCCCAAGCCGCTGCCGAATCATCTTCTTGCGGGCGGTCAACAAGTACAATCCAGCGGTAGCGGAAAGCAGAGTCCAGCCAGTAAACGTAGACTCGTCACCTAGCCGATCGCGTACAAACTGCAACAAGCCCGCCGTTAGTGCTAAGCAGAGCAGAGTAAAACTAATGGAGAACCATCGACGCTGTGTTCCTCTCAAGCGTTCTTCTCCTTACCCAAGACCGTACTCACCTGCTGCAAGTCACTGAGATCAACGCGAAAAAGTGCATCATGAGGGCAGGCCGTTTGACAGGCAGGACGCCCTCGGGCGGATGCACAGAAATCGCACTTTGAGGCTTGAAGAATCGGCAACCCCGTGTTGGTGTCTACTTTCGCCCGGCCTTTGCAGTCCTCGGCGTTTACCATTCGAATATTGTCATAAGGGCAACTTTCTGCACAAGTTTTGCAACCGATGCAGGTCTGCCCATTGATATCGACTAATCCCGATTCCCTGTCCCGGTGGATCGCACCTGTCGGGCAACCGATCATGCACACTGGATCCTCGCAATGCATGCATGCGTGCGGAAACATCCATGAACCATACTGCGGACCCTCACGCACAAAAACCGGCGTACCTTGGTGTGTCGTGGCGCAAGCCGTCACGCAATCATCACAACGTGTGCAACGTTCTGTGTCGATCACCATGCTCTTGTGACCATTCATCAGACGGCGTTCGACCAAGAACTCAAGAAGCCCGGTCTCAACTTGTTGCGTTGCTGCATCTAAAGAAGCATCGACGACCGGCTGTCCGAATTGATAACGGGGATCGACAATGGGTGGCGGTAATTCGGTCCGACGAACAAATGGAAGCACATGATCTTTGACCACCTGCTTCGGAACGCACAAGGCATCAACGTAGCCGATCGCACGTAAAGATTCCTGGAAGGGCAGGGGAGGTGAGTCGCCGGCAAACCAGCAATTGTGGACAATTTCGGACAAACCGAAAATCTGGCCCTTGCCGAGGTAAGCCATGGTCCTGTGGCCAACTCCTTGACGTCGACTCAAACGGGCAAATCCACCTCGAATAATCCATAACCCCGTAGCGTAGCTGCCCTCCTCCGCAATCAATGGCTCACCCTCGATGCGAGCCCGAGCGTCTTTGCCTACAGACTTGCGGTAGTCAGCATACCATTCCAAATTGCCGAAAGACTCGAGCTTTGCAGAAGCAACTATATGATCAATTGATTCGTCGGGTAGGAAGCGGAACAAACGCGTCTCGCGCAGATGAGTCTTGAGGATTCGATCGCAATAGCGATCGTCGAGCAACTTACGAAATTCTGGATCTTGCTTTAGTAGCTTCAGCCCCTGCCAGCGAATTTCAAGCACGTAACTTTTGCGTTCGGCAAATGCGCTGTACTCACGAGGCGAGCGTGTAACCGCGGCCATCTCGCCAAACAATTCGCCAACGCCGACTTCAGATGTGGCATGCTCGTCGACGACACCAGGAATATCCTGCAAGAATATTCTTGTATTCTCGCCATCGCCACGCGTCCCAGATTTGGCCGCCTTGGTAGTACGCGTCACTTTCGATTGTGTACGCGATTTCTTTCGCTTTCCTTGCTTGTCGCGCCAGCTCTTACCGCTGAGTAAGCCGCGCCCCAACTTCGTCCACTGCTGTAGCCAGTCGTTCCGTTTGCGCGTTCGATCCTGGTCCAGCTGAAGTTGAGAAAGGACAATGCGAATCCCTCCATCCAGAACCAAGTAAGCAGAGCCACCGTATTGCCCCTCGCGAAATACCAAATCGCCTTCCGACAATTCAAGCAGACGCGTATCGTTGCGAAGAATGTCTTCCAAACTAGCACTCTTCGAGAATCTCTCGCGATTCATATCGCTAAAGGGAAACGATTGAAGCAACCATGCAATGGTCTCATCAGACATATCGTCTGTTAGCGGATGATCCCATCGATCCGGTCGTTGAACTTCAACTGCAGTAGACACGAATTTGATTGAGCCTGATGGTGAAGGGCGCTACAGAACGTGTCTAGGCTATCGTCATGGTTTCAGCAGCATATTGAGCGCAAACAATCTAGCCATTTCAGCTTATCTCAGTGCCACAACCGCACGCCATAACTTCTTTCTGACCTTGGTCGGGACGAAGTCGATGCAGTCAGAATGCTAGCAATCGAAAGACGTTTCCATCCAATCGAGTACTTCAGAAGCTGTCCCACCGGCAAATGGAATTAGCGTCGCAAACGGTTGAAGGCTACTTTCCGATGCAGTGCAGTTCGCTACTCGCCTTTTTCGGTGTCAGAACCCGAAGCTTCGGACGGAGCTTCTGCGGAAGCCAACTCAACTAGGGAGCCCGCATTCGGCTGCAGCTTAGGCTCCTCCACGTACGTCTTGGAACTCAGATAGTTCGAAAACGCATTGCTATACCGGTCGACCATTGCCGGATTTTCGCGATTGTTGGCTACTAAATTGCTACCCTCAATCTTGCTGCCTGCGAAGCGAGTTCCTTCGTAGATGGTTCCTCTCTGCCATGGTCCGACGCCGAGAACCCATGTATCCCGTGCGCTACTAGAAGACTTTGCGACGCCCGATTGCCAAACTGGTGCGCGTGAATCCCGATCGTATGCAAAGACTGCAATTTTGGCCGCTCCCGACTTTGCTTCATGTCTCGCAAAAGACATCTCGGGAAAAGCGGGTAACAACGGAGTACTCGTGAAAACACTGGTCGCGGTACTAATGGTGTTGCTCGCAGGTAATCCATACGTAACGCTATGCCCATCTAGGCCCAAAGCCCCAATTCTTCCTTCCGCAATGACGTCCGCTTCATCCCGTGTTTCCACCAAGTAGACGCCATCAGCAACCATCTGCTGACGCATCGAACTGATAACGTAATCCGAATCAATTAGCAGCGGGCTCTTTGTCGTCTTGATGAAGGTAACGTCAAAATAGACTTTGCGACCAGTTAACGGTCGAAAGTCCAATTGAGAAACCGTCGCATCGACTGCATCACTCATAAGAAGCTGATCAGTCGCGGTATAACTCTTGGTAGACCCGCAGCCCACGAGGCCTACAACTGACGAGCCCAAAAGTACCAGCGCAAGAAACCGTGACCCGCCAAAAGCGAAGCTCGAAAACCAATTGCATTGATAGGCAGGTTGCATCGGAAAAGGTAGGATGAATCGCAAACAGCTGAACTGGCCGCTGGTCTTTCTAGCGCATTCATTTCAGCGCGAAATACAAAACACGGATCGCCAAAGTCGAGGTTTCCGTTAAACTTTGCGCATACCGCCATGCTTGTCATCGGGAGCTTCGGGTTCTTTCTGCAATGAATTCGAGAAGTTTACCGAAAACCAGCAAAGTTGTTTGAAATCGTCTTTTGCATGCATTCGGAGTCGAAATGCCAAGCAAGCTTGATACCGTTTACGAAGGACTCATTGGCCGATACCGGGCTCGGGTTCCAGCAGTGGGCAAGATTCTAGTCAGCATGTGTGAGGCTGGCATCATCGCCAAGGAAAGTGATATCGAAAACGATCACGTCGCCTTTCGCACCATGGGCGTTCCCAATCTGGGCATCGCCTCGCTGGAAAAGATATTCTTGCATTTTGGATATACCCGTCGCGAATCGTATCATTTCGCCGGCAAAAAACTGGATGCGTTTTGGTACGCCCCGCCAGAACCTTTTTACCCCAGAATTTTCGTTAGCGAGTTGCGTGTCACCGACCTGAGCGAGAACGCGCAGAAGATCATCCATTCTTACACAGACGAAGTTCAGGCAGATCCCGTCGACAGTGTGAATCTGGAGGACGCGGAGGCTGTCGACAAATTCCTTCACAGTGGTCTTTGGCGCACCCCGACACTGCAAGACTATCAAACATTAGCATCGGAAAGCGAGTACGCGGCTTGGGTCATCTACAATCGCTACTATCTCAACCACTTTACGATTAGCGTGCATAATCTGCCCGCGCCCCACCACGATATTGAAGCCTTCAACGCATTTCTCGAAGGCGTTGGAGTTCAGCTCAACGACGCTGGCGGCAAAATCAAAATCAGTCCAGATGGACTTCTGCTACAAAGCTCCACGGTTGCCGAAATGGTGATCGCCGAGTTCGATGACGGTGCAGGCGGGAGCGCAGAAGAATCGATTGCTGGATCCTACGTTGAATTCGCTGAGCGCAAAGTTCTTCCAGAATTCGAAGGCTTGCGACCGAATGAAATCCAGCGGGAACATCGTCGCGACGGATTTGAAGCTGGCAATGCCGACAAAATCTTTGAAAGCACATTCAGCAGCCAAACGAATAAATAGCAGATGAAGATGCTGGCTGGCGGCTAACTCAGAAGTTTTCGTACAGAATGGTAGGCTTCAGCAAGTTTGATTGCAGCCTGATCGATCTCCGCCTGAGTATTCATTCGCCCCACGCCAATTCGCAAGCTGCTGCGCGCCTGGTCCTCGGTAGCTCCAATGGCCGCAAGAACGTGACTTGGCGTCGGCTCAGCGCTGGTGCATGCACTGCCGCTGCTAACGCAGACATCATGGGCCGCCAACATAAGACTCTGCCCTTCCAGCGGCATAAATCTACAGTTCAAGTTTCCCGGCATGCGGATTCCAGAATCGAACGTGGGGCCATTCAACTCGATAGCATCAATCGCTTCGACCAACTTGGCGAATAGATCGTTTCGCAACGACTGAATCCGCGCCTGATCCTCGGGCATGGAAGCAACACAAGTCGACAGGGCATGAGCCATCGCCACGACGCCCGGGGCGTTCAAAGTGCCCGATCGCATATTGTGTTGCTGCCCACCGCCAACAATCTGCGATTGAATTCTAACATTACGCTTTCTTCTACGAACGAACAGCCCGCCGACGCCTTTGGGCCCGTAGAACTTGTGCGCCGAAAAACTCAAAAGGTCAACATCTAGGTCATCTACCGAAACCGGCAACCGGCCGACTGCCTGCGATGCATCGCTGTGCAGAATCACCTCATTGGCCCTGCAAAGCTTGGCGATCTCGGCCAGGGGCTGGATCACGCCGATCTCATTATTGGCCAACATCACACTTACAAGTGCGGTGTCAGAATCGATCAGCTCTTCTAACTGGTTGAGGTCGACAAGGCCAGGCAGAGAATCCGATTGCGACTGAACCTGAGCATACTTCACCTCGAAACCCGCTTTTCGAAGACGCTCGAGAGGATCAAGTATCGCGCGGTGCTCGGTTACCACGCTGACAACCTTTCGGCGTTTTTGACGCGGACGCAAGCAAACACCCATCAAGGCTAAGTTGTTGCTTTCCGTCGCACCGCTTGTGAGAACCACCTCCTCCGCAGTCGCCCCCAAGTGCTGAGCGATCTCGTCAGTTGATTGTTCAACACGTTCCGCAACTGCTCGCCCGGCTTCGTGAGAAACACTACCCGGATTGGCAAAATGCTCTCGATAAAATGCAACCATCGCCTCCAGAGCTGCCGGATCCATGGGTGTTGTAGCATGATTATCGAGATAAATTTCCGCGATGACTGTTTCCCCAAACTCTAAGAATATAGCCGCCGAATAAACTTGTGAATTCGAATCAAAACAAGTTGGTCAGGCATAACTGGGACCAAGTTTCAAACTGGTCCAAATCTGCTTTGAGTTCTCCTACAGGAGCAAAGCCGCTTAGGGAAATTTCTGTTTCCCGAGCCCGCGCATCGGCTGACTCTAGCTTTAAGCGATGCACGACGCCGAGATGCACACGACCGACTGGAGTAGTATCATCGTAAATAAAGCCGACCAATTCTTCATGATACTTCGCTTCGATGACCACCTCCTCGCTCAGCTCCCGCTGCATTCCAGAACGATAAAGATCATCTGAATCCGCGTCTTCACTGGAAATGTGACCGCCGATACCAATGCTTTTTAAAGCATGAAGTCTTTTCTCACCCTGGCCTTTACCGCGAGTGTATTGAAAGATACGGGCAACCCCATCAATTTCCGCCTCCAGTATCACATAAGGAATCAATTGTTTGACGGTCGGATCTTCCTC
>JBCCEO010000185.1:0-11531 GCA_039030255.1 Planctomycetota bacterium
CAAAGTCGCCGAGTCCTGACTAGTTTTACATGAACACCACCTTCGGCGACTCGGTTATCGCCATCGTGTTATCGGCACGAATCTCCTGCTGTTGTTCGTTCTTTGGCGAGTTTGATGAATGGTTGGTCATGACGGAAAAATTCGAGCAAGAATTTCCTGAGCCGAGCCGTCTGTCGCGAGGCTTTGCGTACTCAAACTACTACGTGATCTCATCCGGTGACTCTGTCGTCACACTCAGCCTCGGAAACGTTCGCTGGATTCGTTGTTGCGCTTGGGGCTCCATATTTCTGCTGGCGTACACTTGGCTAATTGCCCTCTCGTGCAGGGCAGACCCAACAGCGGAGATCCATCCGTTCGTCTACGTCTTGGGTTTGATCGTGGCGATCAGCCCATTTGTTTTCCCCCTTCTACGGCAATGCGCATTGTCGCATCACCGTCCTTCTGTGTGCCTGCGGCCTGACCTTTGGAAAGCCGAGTTATTTCGTGGAACATTGTCCTATGACTTCATAAACATTCTTTCGTTTGCGGATTGCACATGGGTAGACGGCGACGGGGATGCGAATGGCGAATTGCAGGTTCTTTGTCGCGATGGTCAGACGATGCAGTGGCATCTGATTGCACAACGACTCGGACCTGCCGACGAGTCTTTTCGCAAGTTTGCGGAAGAGCTATCTCGTATCGTTCGGTGCCGGCACATCACGATTAACGATCGCCGATAAGCAGTGGTTGCAACGGAGTCAGCGAGAATTACGAAATCCAGGATGGGATCGAAAAAATTGATAGCTTGTCAGGATAATTCAAGCCGACTAACGACTGATATTTGTGGCTAATGGTTACCGCGATAGGTTCGCCGAAACCGCAAGAAAACTACCGCTAGCACCGGAGAACCCATGCACGAGATCCGCATCCCACTGTGCCCTTCGGGAGCGTTTACCCCCTGCCGTTCTGCATTTTGGAAACCCCACATGGTTCGTCTAACAGCACTCTTTGTCGTTTGCTTCCTTGCAGTTGGCTGCTCTGGAACTGCTCGCACTGCTCCGGCCACTGCAAGTGTCCCAGCCATGGATGCAACTTCTCAAATGGTTGGAAAATGGGGAACTGAAGACGAAGTGGCACTTATCGTTTCACTGGAAATGGACAAATCGTGTTTTCTGCACCGGAAAACGACACATGGCGGATGGACATTAGCGATGCCACTGTTAACGGCAAATCAGTTGCGTTTGTTCAAAAGAACTTCTTGCACAACGGCGAGTCACACCCATTCAACGGCGTCGCTTGTAATACTACCGTGCGTTTGATTGACGCCAAAACCATGGAAATGGCAATGACAACCGTCCATTCGCCAGACCTAGAACCGGAATTGCTGACGCGTATTGAATAACGATTGGGAATGCGCTGAAAGTTGAGTCGCTGGTGGCGAGTTTTCAATTGGAGAGTATCATGTCTTAGAAGCAGCACATCGAGTCGTATATGCTTAGATCAATCGCGACAATCAACATCACTTCATTCATGTTGTGGCGTGTGATTAGGAGGAGTATATCCGTTAGTTAGGCGACAGACGCATTTCCATTCCGCTGGTGAGCATCAGAGCTTATGGCTTGAGGTTGCATGCGTCCAACTAAACAAACATACGAATCAACTTCGCCAATCAACGTGGCGGGGCAATGCACTCCGGATTGGCCGCGTCGGGGGGCAGTGCGTCAGCGACTTGCTATCCCGCCGCAGCCAATCGCTTATTGCCGAGGTTGTCACGATTTGCCAATGACGATGAAAAACACGATTAAAGATCTAATAGGTGCATACAGTCGTCTCGATCCACCGATCATTCCAGACCTAAATCCAGCAGCCACCAAAACAGACATCAACAAAGCTCAGCGTGCACTAGATGTCAAATTCCCTGATGAACTGGTGGATTTCCTGTCAATCCATAATGGTCAGCGAAATCCAGGGCGCTCGCCTAATTGGGCTTTGCCGGGCCTGATCTATCACGATGGCGATGCGTCGAGCTATGGAATCGGACGAAGTTCCAAGGCATGGCTCAATGACCTTAAAAGTATGGTGCAATTCACTGAATACGATCGCTCAAATTACGACGAATATGGATTTACGGACGATGATCACAACTACCCAACATATGGACCTGCCAAATACCACCGAAACTTTATAGCCATTACCAGAACTGAGGGTGCTGACAAATTAATGATGGATCTGGAACCGACTAAGGGCGGGCACTTCGGTCAAATCGTCATGGTTGCAACTCAACCATTCATCGTATCGGTGATCGCCAACAGTTTGGCTGACCTGTTCCAGCGTGTAATTACGTCGGTCGAGGAGAATCGCTTGAAATATGAAGCTGACATTAATTCTTGGCACGAATTGAAGAATCCGCGCGACTAGCGAGACGTACTGACGTGGTCCAGGTTTCGCGTACGAAAGACTTTGGCGGTGCCGCAGGAGGCACGAGTGTTTTTTGGATTGAGGAAATCTCCTGCGGCTTTCCGTTAGACGATTTAGCGGAGCGACATATCGGAAAGTGTGGCCACGGCTAAGGCTAAAACATTTTGCCACTTCGGGGCTGGATTGTTTTGAAACTGGGAACAGTGAGCTTTCCCAAATTCACGACGGTTCGGAGACTGCGCGAACGGAGACCTCAGATAAGGTCCCCGCTCCGAGCCGGACAGTCCGATTCTCCGGCTAAAGCGACTTGCTACCAAGGCGAAACAGTCTGGGAATAGTGATCTGAGAAAACTGCTTTGCTGAAACGAGCACGAAAGAATTCCGGATTCGGCCTATCGCAGGGCCCTGTGATTTGCTGGCGTGCCATGGTGCACATGCAATCACTCCAAGCGCAGAATATTCTCTGATGGCAAGAAACGTAAAGGAAAAAGAGCAAGTTGGACAGAAGAAGCGCTCGCGGTTTTTTCGAATTTCTCTCCGAACCGCGTTTGTAGCCCTCTTCTTGTTCGCGTTGTTTCTAAGTCAGTTGGTAATGCCGGCGGTGAGACAGCGGGAGGCTAGAAGCTGGCTGGAGAGTCAGCGGGCAGACTACGGCTATTCCGCGCCCTACCGGCCCGAGAAGAGTTGGTACATGACAAGGCATGGATTGCCGATTCCCAGGCTAGCTATTGAATGGTTTGGCATCGATCTCTTTGCGTGTGTCACCGTAGTTGTATTGCAAACGGACGAAATCTACTCTTTACAAGAGCTAGATGGACTTGAAGGTTTGGAAGAGTTGTATATCAACCAATTCGTGCATCCTCAAGTTGATTTCTCCGTGCTGCAATCACTGAAGCGACTTCGGAAGCTGGAACTATCGAAATGGTCCGGCGTTGAGCCTAGCCAAGTACGCGAGTTGTCGACCATGCTGCCGAATGTTGAGATTGCAGCTGAAGTGATTCCCGAGTCCGATGCTGATGCACGATCAGGCAACAGCGCAAATGTGTATAAGAAAAGATAGAAGAGTCATTACAGCGCGCAATCTCCGCGTCCCTCGACTTCCCGCTTCAGGATCGACTGTTGAATTATTGGAACGAACAGCGGAAAGTGTTTTTGAAGCTAGGAACTGTGAGCCTTTCCCAATTCACCACAGTTTGAAACCTGAGCGATCGGTTCCCCCAAATAGAGCCCAGCTCCGACTTGGAAAGGCCGATTCTTACGCCAAAAGCTAGATTCAGTACCCGGAAACTGCTGCGCGGGAGGTCAAGTGAGAATCAACGTTGACCGCAAGACACCAACGGTGTTTACCCAGCCCAATTACCTGTCGAAGAGCTTCTTCAAAGTGTGAATGGTGGCTGAGCGACCTGCCTTGCCGATGGAAGTTGTAAGTGGAATTTCCTTGGGGCAGACCGCGACGCAATTTTGAGCATTGCCGCAAGCGTGAACACCACCGGCACCAGTGAGCTCATCCATTCGCTCGTCCTTCAAATTCTTGCCGGTCGGATGCGCATTGAAAAGTACGGCTTGGCTGATTGGAGCGGCACCAAGAAACGCCTCGTTGTAGGCTTCTTCTTTCCGCTGCTCGAACTCTTCGTCCGTTTCTCCAGGTCGGCGACTGAACTCGATCTTCTGATACTGAGGGCAGGCCTCCAAGCAACACCCACAACTCATGCATTGACTGAGCGGATAAGCCACTTCCTGCATTCCACGAGATTGCGTCGGTCCTGCGCCCATGTCGTAATAGCTATCGGCTGGAACCCATGCTTTTACACGTCTCAGGCCTGAGAACAAACGAGCACGATCCACCATCAAGTCACGCACGACTGGGAACTTGGTCATGGGACGAAGCTCAATCTCGTTGCCGTTTTCTTCCAGCAAGCGATCAACAAGTGCTGAGCAACTCTGACGCACGCGGCCATTGATGACCATTGTGCAAGAACCGCAGACTTCTTCCAAACAGCCGCAATCCCAAGCGACGGGCGAAACAGGCTTGTTCTCAACTGTGGTTGCATTGGCTGCAATGCGCTGCAAAACGCTGATAACGTTCATGTTCTCTTCGTAGGAAACTTGATGTCGCTCCCAGTAGGAAGGTGTACCTGGACCTTCCTGACGAAGAATTCGCACATTGATAGTCTCAGGCTTTGCAACTTCTTCAGCGATTTCGTTGCTAGCGGTTTCCGTTGAACTCATAGGATCACTCTAAACGTCGACGTCAGATTATTACGTTGTGTTTGGCTTGAATATTAAACAGGAACAGGTTCGGAACTGTTGGCAGCTTGCCTTGATAGACGCTCGTTCCAAACTTCCTCGATCACCTCGGCCCCCACGAGCCCGTAGAGACGAGGCCGAGGTGGGATACTTGATGTATCGACTGCTTCATAGCTCACAGTTGGGTCATTTCCATCGTAGTTTGCGATGGATGACTTGAGAAACTTCTTATTGTTCGCTTCGAACTCGTCACACCATTTCTCGGCTTCTTTGCGACGAGCTCCTGGCTCGGTTTCCGTCAAACTGTGCCGTGCAAAGTCTGGCTTGAAGTGGGCACCACGGCATTCGTCGCGTTGGCGAGCACCTTTCAAGATGGATTTGGCGATTGGGAACATGTCTTGCAATGCCTTCGCAAAAATCACATTCTGATTGGTCCAGCTTCCCGAGTCGGATAAAGAGCAACGTCTGGCTTTTTGGTGCAAATCGTCGACATTGCGGTACGCTTCATCTAGCTGATCATTGCGGCGAACGACCGTCGCAGCCTTGGTCATCACGTCGCCAAGTTCTTGGTGAATCAAATAAGGATTCTCACCGCCTGTGCCGCCCAGCAAGGCGGAGTGTCGTGCTTCCTGTTGCGAAACGGAGCCGTCGAAGATCGACTGGTGCAGTTCACTAGCCGCAGACTTCTGCGACTTGATGTAATTCTGAACGCATGGCCCGACAAACAGCCCCGTGAAAATGCAACTAAGCAATGAGTTTGCTCCGAGCCTATTACCACCAGGATATTGGTAGTCGCATTCTCCGATCGCGTAGAGACCTTGGATGTTTGTCATCTGGTTGATTGGATTGCCAGGATCTAGTCCACCGTCGGCTCCACGTTGGTAGTCGGCCCATAGTCCTCCCATCGAGTAGTGGACAGCAGGAAAAATCTTCATCGGGTAGTCGCGGGGATCAACACCTTGGAATTTCTCATAGATCTCCAAGATGCCTCCGAGCTTTCGATCCAGCTCGGACCGAGCAATGTGCGTTAAGTCGAGGTAGACGCACATACGCCCTGCTTCGACGCTAAGTCCCTCGTTGACGCAGATATCGAAGATTTCACGTGTAGCAATGTCACGCGGAACGAGATTTCCGTACTCGGGATAGCGTTCCTCCAGGAAGTAATACCGCTCATCATCTGGAATCTGCTTAGGTGGCCGCGAGTCTTGTGGCGTGGTTGGAACCCAAACGCGGCCGCCTTCCCCGCGTGCCGATTCGCTCATTAGCCGCAATTTGTCCGCTCCTGGAATTGCAGTTGGGTGCACTTGTATGAATTCTGCATTGCCATATTTTGCACCGACTTGCATACATCGGCTTGCTGCCGAGCCATTGCAGAATACCGACATGGTCGATCGGCCGTAGAGCAAACCGCATCCACCCGTCGCAACCAGCGTCGCGTCAGCTGGAAACGCACGAATCTCCATCGAGACCATGTCTTGGGCAACCGCGCCGACGCAGCGGCCATATTCGTCTTGCACGGGCCCCAGGAAGTCCCAGAATTCAAATTTGCGAACCATGCCTTGCGATTCCCAACGCCGGACCTGTTCGTCAAGAGCGTACAGGAGTTGTTGCCCCGTGGTCGCACCAGCAAAGGCAGTTCTTTTGTAAAGCGTTCCACCAAAACGTCGGCGGTCAAGGAATCCTTCTTGCGTACGATTGAAGGTGACGCCCAGGCGATCCATCAAATCGATCACTTTCGGAGCCCAATACGCCATTTCCTTCACAGGCGGCTGGTGCTGAAGGAAGTCTCCGCCGTAAACCGTATCATCGAAGTGCTTCCACTCGGAATCGCCAAGCTGTCGCGTTTGGTCGTTGCAGCTGTTGATCCCGCCTTGGGCGCAAACGCTGTGCGAGCGTTTCACTGGCGTCAAACTGATTAGGTCGACTGGAATGCCTAGTTCGCAGAGTTTCATGGTGGCAGCCAACCCAGCTAATCCACCACCTACGACAACTACTCTTTGCTCTGCCATCGATATCTCAGTAACTCAAAAACTCGAAACTTGTTCTTTTTCTCGTCCCACAATCAAAAAATCCAATGGGACCACTACTCTCTAACCGCTTTCCCCGGTTTGCTCGCAACACGGTCTGGAGATCCTGAATCGTGGTCAGGCTCTGCTTTCGGTTCGGCGGCATCCTTTTTCGGACTTGCGTCGTCATGATCGTGATGGTGGCCGTCTGTTCGCTTGTGAGGCGTTGGTGGGATCTCTCCAGAATTAACCTTAGCGTTGTACATTTTGTCTTCGACGTTCTTTGCTTGTTCTACGTCGGTTGTTATTGCTGCCACAAGTGCCGAGAGTCCAATCATCAGCAGTATTGATCCGCCTATGCCGCAGATGATACTAGCATTGCGCTGAGCCTTCGGGCTGATCCAAACGCCCCAGGTGATTCCCATCGTCCAAACTCCATTGGCGAGGTGGAAGACGCAGGAAACAACTCCGACAACGTAAAAGATAGGCCACAAGTAACCAGACATCGCCGTTGCTAGCGAGCTGGCCGCGTTGTAGGGACGAAACTGGGCCATGCCCAGCGGCTCCGCAACCGACTTTAGCCACCAGTCTGCGTGGAACCAACCATGTAAGTGGAACACGTGTCCAAAAATGAATAGGACTGCAACGACCCCAGTCCACCTTTGGAGCGTGTATCTCCAATTTGCCACGTACCTGTAATTCGCATGATTCGACGTACCAGACCTGATAATCCAAATACCCACCACGGCATGGAAGATGATCGGCAAGAAGATGGTCGACCACTCGACGAGCGGCAAAAGCTTGCCTAGCGAGTGGATTTGATTCACGTTTGTTTGGAAGGAATTGGGGCCGTTCATCAGAGATGCGTTCACAACCAAATGGACGGTCATGTAGGCACCAACGGGAAGTAAACCGCTAAGAGAATGCAATCGCCGAATTAGAAATTCATGCTTGAAGAAAAAGCTTGAAGCAGCGTTGCTCATCGAAATACAGTGCTTTTCGTGTTGGAATAAGGAAGATGTTCATCAGGCAGCAAAATTTGCCCGATGCTTTTGTCCCCCGCGCATTAGCCAACGAAACGACTCCCTTCAATACCGCCGGATGTCTGACCGTAGAAAGGGACGAAATAGTAACGATTTGCCGCAAACGAGGGGATTTGCAAGATAAATCTGCCTACTTACTAATATATCTGCTCGCCAAGCACCATGGCAGGTGACTTCATAATCTACGGCGCCGTTTCACCCCGGTTTTTCCAAGTTTATTGCAGCTGCACGGTATCTCTTTCGATGATCGACAGTTGCAGACACTCAAGATTGCAAGACGGCGGCAAGGGTGTCGAACGGCATCGGAGAAATACAAAATCGCGCCGCAGAAATCGGACTTTGCGATCTAGAAGTTAAAGCGTTTTATCGCCGACCTCAAAACGTGCCAACCCGAGGAGGTGTGATGCAAACGAAAAGACATATCACATTTCGCATATCGCAAAAAAGGGCGCCGAGCGCAAATTCTTCTGGCAGGCACCGCCCCCGAATTTGTGCGTTTGCGTCGGTCGATTAGAATTCGGCCGAGCCAGGAGTGCGAGGGAAAGGAATCACATCGCGTATATTGGCCATTCCAGTCACCCACTGAATGACTCGCTCGAATCCTAATCCGAATCCACTATGCGGGACGGATCCGAACTTCCGCAAGTCGACGTACCACCAGTACTCTTGTTCATCGAGTCCCAATTCTTGCATGCGGGCAAGCAGTACTTCCAATCGTTCTTCACGCTGGCTGCCTCCGATGATCTCTCCGACTTGAGGAACCAACACATCCATGGCGGCCACTGTCTTGTCATCAGCGTTGCAACGCATGTAGAACGGCTTGATCGTCTTCGGATAGTCATAAAGAATCATCGGGCCACCGACATGCTTTTCCGTTAGAAAGCGTTCGTGCTCTGCTTGCAAATCCGTTCCCCAGCTTACCGGAAACTCAAATGACTCTCCGCTCTTCTCCAGGATCTCCACGGCCTCGGTGTAACTCATGTGCGTGAAGTCCGTATCTTTGACGGCGGTCAGCGAGTCAATAATGCCCTTTTGAATTCGGTCGTCAAAGAACTGCATGTCGTCGCCGCAATTCGCTAGCAAGTCGGTTAGCAGGCGTTTAATGAATCGTTCTGCCAGTCGCATGTTGTCCTGAAGGTCGAAGAATGCGGCTTCTGGTTCGATCATCCAGAACTCAGACAAGTGACGGCTGGTATTCGAGTTTTCAGCGCGAAAGGTCGGGCCAAAGGTGTAGCAGCGCCCCAATGAGGTGGCGTAGATTTCCGCCTCTAATTGTCCCGAGACGGTGAGGTAAGAAGCTTTGCCAAAAAAGTCTTGACCGAAGTCGACTTTGCCCTCGTTCATGGGCGGTTTGTCGGCTGACAGCGTCGTCACACGGAACATTTGCCCCGCACCTTCACAATCACTAGCAGTGATGATCGGAGTGTGAACATAGTAGAAACCGTCCTCTTGGAAGAACTGGTGTACCGAGTAGGCGAGTTGATTGCGCACACGTGCTACAGCACCAAAGGAATTGGTTCGCGGTCGCAAGTGAGCCCATTCGCGAAGTTTTTCGAAACTGTGGCGCTTCTTCTGAAGCGGGTAATCGCTGGGCGCGTCCCCGACCAGTCGTAGCGATGTCGCCTGTAGCTCGGTCGCTTGACCTTTGCCTTCACTGGCCTTTAACGTGCCTGAAGCAACAATCGAGCTACCGACCGATAGCGAAGTGATCTCGAATGAATAGTTTTCTAAATCCGAATCGGCAATGATCTGCAGGTTTGCAAAGCAACTGCCGTCGTTGATTTCGATAAAGCTGAAACCACCCTTGCTGTCACGACGAGTTCGCACCCAACCGCGAACTTCGATTTCCTCACCTACGTTTGCCGCATCCCGTGCTTGTGCAACTGGAATCCACTTCATGATCTTCGGCTCCTATGCCAATCCATGCGAAGGTCGTTTTCAGACGCTTCTGCTAACTTTGTTAAGTTAAAGTAACCCGAGCGTAAGCAGGATTCTCTGGTTTTCATGTCCCGATTGCTGTTACTAAGACCGAGTTTTTTCGAAGTTCTCGCCAACGCGTCGGGCTTTTAATTCATACCGCCAAACCAAGTTCTGCAGAGATCTTGATCAACATGCTGTTGCCGAATGTGAGCTTACTCTCCGTAGGAAGAGTGGCGAGTCTTGCGAGCGGAGAAGAGCGGATTGCCCTCCCCGGCCCCGATAGGCCGATCCTCCCGCAAGCGGGAAGGTAAGTTTGAAAACAATTTCAAAATGCTCGCAGCAAGTTGGTTCTTTTTGTCCCTAGCTCACGCTGCGGGTTCCTTTCCTAGCTAACGCTGCGGGTTCGTTTTTCATAGCTCACGCTGCCGGTTCGTTTTTCCTAACTGACGCTGCGGGTTGGTTGGTCCTAGCTCACGCTGCCGGTTCGTTTTTCCTAGCTGACGCTGCGGGTTGGTTGGTCCTAGCTCACGCTGCGGGTTCCATTCCTAGCTCACGCTGCGGGTTCCTTCCCTAGCTGACTCTGCGGGTTGGTTGGTCCTAGCTCACGCCGCGGGTTGGAGTTTACAGCCCTTTTTCGGCGAGGTAGCGTTCGCTGTCGAGGGCAGCCATGCAGCCTGTTCCTGCAGAGGTTATCGCTTGGCGATAGTAATCGTCGGCAACGTCACCCGCTGCGAAGACACCTTCAGCACTGGTGTTGGTTCGGAATGCTTTCTTCCACTGGATGTAGCCTTTGTCGTTCATTTCCAGCTTTCCGTTCAAAAAGCCGGTGTTTGGCGTGTGCCCGATAGCGACAAACATGCCGTTAACATCGAGCTGGCTCTCCGAGTCGTCTTTGGTGTTGCGAAGCTTAAGACCCGTTACCAGATTGCCGTCTCCCAAGACCTCTTCGACTACGCTATTCCATACCATCTCAATGTTGGGATGATTCAAAGCGCGATCTTGCATCACCTTCGAGGCCCGCAATTCATCACGCCGGTGCACCAAATAAATCTTTTTGGCTCCATCCAAATTCGCTAAGTAGGAGGCTTCTTCGACCGCTGTGTCACCACCACCAATTACTGCCAAGGGTTTTTGGCGGAAGACTGGCAAGGCTCCATCGCAGACCGCACAGGCACTCACACCCTTGTTCTTGTACTCTTCTTCCGAATCAAGGCCGAGATAGTTGGCACGAGCCCCGGTCGCAATCACCACCGTGTGAGCCTCCATAGGCTCGCCGCTGGCTGGAATGACTTTGTGAACATCGCCACTGAAATCCACGTCTACGATATCGTCGCCGATGACGCGTGTGCCGAAGTTGATCGCTTGCTGCTTCATCAGCTCCATCAACTCGATACCCTGAACGGCGTAGTGAGGTAGCCCATCCTTTTCGTGGCCTTTAGGTAAAGGCGGCAAGTTCCAGTGCCGGTCCTTGTCGACGGCCGATTCGATGAAGGCTCGCACGTTGCCGAACGGAAAACCTGGATAGTTCTCAACTTCCGTCGTGAAGGCCAATTGGCCCAAAGGAATCATTTCTGGTTTGACTGTTCCTTCGAAAACCAGTGGTCTTAAATTAGCTCGAGCCGCGTAAATTGCAGCTGCCCATCCCGCAGGCCCACTTCCAATGATTACCGTACGTTCTACTTCGCTCATGAATTCTCAACAGTTTCTTTGGGTTGGCGTAATTCCCAGTCCAGCACTCTGAGCCATTTTGGTCCGGAATGCTCGCGTAGCTGTCGGGATTATAAGTCAGTCCCCTCGGGCTTCCCAGGTGGCATAGGTAGCCGAGCACTGGCCGCAGATGGAAGAGCCAGAGTTTTGGGCGGACAAATCAAGACTATGCGAGCCAAGCATATCAACTATGCGGGGCCCAGGCCGATGG
>JBCCEO010000186.1:0-11500 GCA_039030255.1 Planctomycetota bacterium
GACACAGTGCAGACTCCTCGTACGCAAGATTCGGATTTTCCAATAGCTGGCGGATAGTTTCTACGAATGGATGCCACGAATTCAACCCGTAACCAAAACACGGACGGCCAACCATAATCGTTGATGAGACTCGATAACGCCAGTCGCCGAAGTGATACTCAACATCTGACTCAGTGATGTTTGAAGCGTTCTCTAGGTCAATAGGACTATTGGGCAGAGGCTTAATCCGCTCTAGGCGAAATCCAGCTCGCTTCAAACTGGTCTTCAGCAACTTCTTTATACTAATCAATTCCGTTTTACCTCATGAGGTTCTCGTCGCGCAAAATGCTCATTCGCTTTGAAGATTGCACGATATCAGTTTCTCATAGTGTATTTGTGCGAGTGCCTGAACTGAAATGCGTTCTGGAGTGGGATTGATTTGCAGCGTTAAGCTGATGCAAATCTTCGCTTGCACGGCTTGGAAAGATATTCTAACGGTAGAAATACAAGACCCGCTCCGAAGAAATGTCAATCGAATAGTTGAAGCCAGCGCCAATGAGCTCACCAATTAGAGACGAGATAGCCGCATCTCCAACTTTATGCGGGTGCATTTCGACGCAAATCTTCTTGATGCTCTCTGCAGCACAGATGTAAGATCCGAGTTCGGTCTCCGAGCCTTCTATGTCCAAAATCAAATAAGTTGGCTTTAAAGTGACAGCGATTTCATTGAAGTTTTCCTGCTTGACCGTGACGGATTCACCATCTCCTTGAGAATGATAGGCACCTGTTGTTTCGAATTGTTCTGCTAGGAAAAGCTCGCGTTCCCCCTCACTTCCGCCAATAAAGGCATTTTTGATTTCCGCGGAAAGCCCGTTGAATTCGAGATTCTTTTTGATTGAGTCGATTAGCTTTGGGTTGACTTCGTAGGTGTGGATTTCACCTTCTCTTCCAGCCAAATTTGCCGCAACGCAAGTGATGAGGCCAATTCCGGCACCTATCTCAAGGATGGTCTCTCCTGGCTCAATCGTCTGACTCAATACGTCGCGTTCATGGCGTTCGTAGGAATCGAGGAAGAGGTGATGTTTAATCTTCTTGGTGGCGTCGGAATCGATGGGAACCTTGACGCCATTCAGTACGACACTCTTCTTGAAGAGTCTCCGAAATACGTAACGAAGATCTCTGCTGAGGTAATACCAACTAGTTTTAGATAACATGCCGAAAAGAAAACCTCATCTAAGGCCAAACGAGACACTTGCTGGAATCGGAATCTGCGACTCAGATATTCGTCGGAATAGTAAACTCAATGCTCGCAGCCGAGCCGACGTTCTGCTTCTTGCCAGTCTGCTGGCTCATCGATACTTAAGGATTCGTTTGCAGGGATGAGAATTGGGAAGCACGATTCTCCATAGAATGTCTTCTGGTTCTGCAACACCGTCCGACGCGTCAAATAAACAGTTCCTTCGCGCTGGTAAGCGGGAATCGTATCCTGTCGCCGCAGTATATGACGTCCTTCCGGAAGAAAGTAATCCAAGAATCCATCTTCACGAATCTTCATTAGGTAATGCGGACGGAGTTCGGGGGCGATCTCAACTACCGAGCATACGGAGTCGTGATCTCCTAGTGACTCAATCGCTGTGCGAATGTGATCGGCAGTTCTAAGTGGCGATGTCGGCTGAAGCAACAATACCGCATCGGGCTCAAAGGATTCATTAGCTAGATGCTCCAGCGCATGAAGGACAACGTCGATCATTGCAGACCGTTCGGTCGCTAGTACGTCGGGTCGCCGAATCACCTCTATTCCCAACTCATTCCCGTGATCAATAATTTGTTCATCATCGGAAGTCAGTACAATTCTTCCATTCGTTCTGGCAGCCTGGGCTGTTTCAAAAGTTCGCTGGATCAGCGACTTGCCACAGAGAGGCATGATATTCTTGCGCGGAACTCCTTTAGATCCCCCACGAGCCGGGATCAGGCTGAGGATCTCAGGTTCGTCACTGATTGGCATTAGCACTCACTTTGGATTTCTCGAATTTCCCGGAAGTAGCGTCGCACGGCTTCCTTGTCGTTTGGAAGGTCAACTGGCTCAGTCGGACGGCAAACGTAAAGCACATGCAAGTAGTCGCGACCGTAGACTCGATGGACGACTTCAAATCCAGTCGCGGCAAAATAGCGCTCGGTTGTTTCTTCTGTCAGGGAATATGGGTGGTCGATCTTCGTCGCTTTTTCAATCGAACGGTTGCGCAGATATGCGAGCCTAAAATCAACGATGTCTACGATGAATACTCCGTCATCTGGAAGGGCTTTACGAATCTTTTCGAAAGTACCTCGAACGCTTAGCAAGTGGTCGATTGTCTGGAACATCCCAACGACAGGGAACTCACTGTTTTCCGCGTCCCAATTCTCAACGATGTCGGAAATGGTATCGATACCAAGTGCCGATGCATTTTCAATCTCAGCAGCTGCCGGATCGAGGACTGTTGCTTGCAGGCCAAATCGATTGATGAACTCGACTGCGACAATACCCGTAGAGCCGCCAATATCAAGAAACTTCTTGCCACGATGTGGCTCGACATAGCTGGCAACCAAGTCTGCGACATCTTTGGCGTATTGCTTCTGTTCGTCTTGAATAGTGACCGCATCAATAAGGCGTCCGTGGTACGCACTGACCAGCGGCCGATAAACGCCATTATAGAAATCCCCGTAGGCACTCGGCGTTAATCTGGGAGAGAGAAAGGTGAGTCCGCACGCGTTGCAAGCCATCGTACTCGCAGGGTACCCGTACCTATCCTTATGGGTTAGCCTTGTGAATCTATAGTCGTTGCAGAGATCGCAGTTCTTAACTGTTTCCTTAGGCTGATTCGCATAATCGTAATCAAGTGCATCTATGCGCTCTTCTCGCGAGCCGGCGTACTCATTGTCTGAGGAAGTATTCATTGGATTGATATCTGGTTCTGTAAGAATTTTCGCTTGATGGTTCTAGATTCTTGTGCGTTTAGGTCGACGCGACTTGTTCGCTCGATATCGAATCGAGCATTAGACGCTTCTCAAATATTAATTCAGCCTTAGATAATACCTCGGCGACTTGAGTTCCAGCCTCTCCATCACCGTAGATTGTGTCTGATTCGTAATGACCACTTTGGACTTGCGTCGCTATCGCATCGGCAATCTGAGATTTATCACATTCCACGTCAATCACGTTGGCACCGCGATCGCGACCCTGCTGACGTGAACCGACGTTTACGGCCGGAACGCCGAGGTAGGCACACTCGCGTATTGCAACGCTCGAGTTACCAACGATTCCTTTGCTATTGGCCAGGAGGCGGAGGAAATCCGTCGGGGACATATTCTTGAAGAAGTGGATGTTGTCACTCTGGTTGCTTTCGCGAAAAGCACGAATGCCTTTCGAGGTGCCGTCGGAACCTGCATCGACATTGGGCCAGAACCATAGCGCGGGCAGCGATTGTTCCGCGATCGCATGAAGCGTTTCGTTCACATGCTCTCGCGCCATCTTGTATTCTGTAGTGACCGGGTGTTGCATCACGACCAAATAGCCATCGGAGAGATCGACGTCTTTGCCGACGCCCCCATATTTTTCGAAGGGCTCAAAATCCAACTCCGGACTTTGCTTGACGGAGGCCGCTAAATCGATCGACGGGCAGCCTGTTACATAAACTTGTTTGGGGTTCTCGCCCATTTGAATGACACGTTCACCTGCGCGCTTTGATGCAACGAGGTGAATATCGGCCAGTTTTGTTTTTGCGTGTCGTACCTTCTCATCGATCGAACCGGTAATCTCTCCACCCTGTACGTGGGCGAGAGGGATATTCATATATGCGGCAGCGACAGCAGTGGCTAGTGTCTCGTATCGGTCAGCGATGGATACCACAACGTCCGGCTTGAGGTTGTCAAAAACTGTGGCAAGCTCCATCAGCCCCAAGCCAGTCGTCTTGGCCATGGAAGTTGGATTCTCTCCCTCCAAGACCATGTAGACTCGAGCGCTGACATCAAAGCCATCTCTCTCGACGTAGTCTACCGCGGTGCCATAACGGTCGAGCAACGCAGAAGCAGCAATTACTAACTGCAGCTCTAAGTTGGGGTGTGTACGAATTGCTTCTAGGGCTGTTTTGATGCGGCTATAACTCGGGCGTGCTGTTACTACCACACAGACCTTACGTTTTTGGTTTTTGTCCTGTTGACTCACTTAAGGTCAGCTCCTGTTAGTTGTTCGTCCTTTCGAACGTCACGGACGAGAATTCGTCCGATCATCTCAGAAATACGCTTGAGCGGCATGCCAGAACCGGGTTTCTTTCCGGTAAGGTGTTCATCGAGAAGTTCCGTCCCAGCCGGCAAGTCTTGCTTGAAAACAATGCTCTTCGAAAAGAGGCTTCTCATGGATTCAAGGTCGTCCGCCATGGCTTCTTTGTCTACAGGGTTGGCCAGCATCGACTCAGTAAACCGAATTCCGTCCACGAGTTGCCGAAGCTCGTCAACCGTGACAGATGCCACAACATCTGGGCCAAACATCTGTCGGCTGAGTGTAACGTGAATTTCGAGTACCTCCGCACCCAACGCGGCCGCCGCCAATCCAGGGTAGATGACGCCCGAGTGATCGGAGAGGCCAACGGCGCAGCCATATCGCTCGCGAAGTTGATGCAAAACGTTGAGCCCAATTTTTTCGGCGGGTGTTGGATACATCGAAGTGCATTGGAGCACTGCGAGTGGCAAGTTTGCTGCTTTTACAAGATCTACCGCCGCGTCAATTTCATGGAACCGGCTCATTCCGGTTGAAAGTAGAATTGGTAGCTGCGATGCAATCATTCGATCAAACAATGGGCCCGTCGTAACTTCACCCGAAGCTATTTTCCACGCCGCAACGCCGACTCGCTCCAGCAACTCTATCGCCTCAGTCGAAAATGGACTACTCAGAAATAGCAGGCCTTTTTCTTCCGCATGCGACTTTAGCCCATGCCAGTGTTCTTCCGTAAACTCCATCCGCTTCCAGTACTCGAAACGAGTTTCGTCTTGTTGACTGAACTTGACGCGCCAGGGTTCTGACGGTGTGCTTTCCGCCTCGGCAATGTGGGTTTGGAATTTTACTGCGTCTGCACCAGCGTCAGCTATTGCGTCAATGAAGGCGTGGGCCGTACCCAAGCTGCCATCATGCGCTTGTGCAACTTCGCCAATAATCAAGCATCGACCTGTTAAGAGTTCTAATTTCTGCATGTTTCTAGACCTCTCCGATGCTGAGCTTCGCCATCGCCCTGAATGTTGGGTTAGATTCGATTAGTTGCTCAAAAGTGCCTTGTGCTTCCTTTTGTCCATTCTGCATAAGATATATACAGTCGCACTCTTCTACCGTGCTGAGTCGATGTGCTATCAAGATGATCGTTTTTTGGCCTGCAAGTTCTTTGATGGCATCCATTACCACGCCCTCAGTCGCGCCATCTAAGGCACTTGTCGCCTCATCTAGGACAAGTACGTCTGGCTCATGGTAGAGAGCTCTTGCAATCCCGATCCGTTGGCGTTGACCGCCACTAAGGCGAACCCCACGCTCACCTACTATGGTGTCGTAGCCGTCTGAAAGAGTTTCAATAAACTCATGCAGTTGTGCCCTTGAAGCAGCGTCCTTGACTTTGGCCTCGTCTATTTCTTTCAAAGGCACGCCAAATGCGATGTTTCTCGTAACGGTGTCATCGGTCAAGAATATATGCTGCGGAACATACCCAATGGACTGCCGCCAAGATTTGAGATTGTTGTGACCCAGGGGAATGTTATCGATACAGATATTTCCGCTTTCAGGCTGATAAAGACCAAGCAGAAGGTCAACAAGCGTTGTCTTGCCGGAGCCACTTGCACCAACTAAGCCAACCGTCTGATTGCGCTGAATCTTCAGCGAGAGGCGATTAATGGCGGGAGTTGACGTGCCCGGGTAGCTGAAAGTGGTTTCTGAAAATTCGATGCTTTTCGCAAACGCAACTTGATCGTCGCCTAAAACAACGGGTTGAGTCTGGAAGAGCTTCATCGCGCCGACCAATTTGTCCAGCGAAGCGCTACTGAATCGGATCCTCGATATGCCACGGAATAGCTGCTGTAATTCCGGCATTAAGCGATAGCCAGCGAACGCAAAAAGACTGATCGTTGGAAGAATAGTTGTGATGCCCTGCCCGGCTCGCAGATAATAAAGCACGATGCAGATTATTCCACCGAACGCAATTCCTTCAAATAGGTATCTCGGGAGATGCGCGATAATGGCGTAATTTGAGGAGGCTTTGGCCGCCAGCCATGAAACGGGCTTGAATTGCGTTAAGAACGATTCTTCACGTCCTAAAACTTTGACATCCTTAATTGCGCCAAAGGCTTCGTTCGTAATTTTGAAACGATCCTCGCTGGCGGCTAGTCGCTGTTGACCATATCGCTTTTGGCGATTCCTAATCAAAGTATAAAGTCCGCCATACGCTCCACCGAGTACAGTGGCCACGATGCCAGCCAAAAATATATCAGTCGCGAGTAACAGTCCAACGATCGCCAAGGCAACCATTCCTCTCGAAATGATAGTCAAGAAAGGAATTAACACGCCCTCGATGACTTGCTGGACTTCGGTCAGGATTGAGTTGCTGAGAGCGGCTGAGTTGGTTTCAGTGAAATAGCTATATGGCTGGCCAAGGTAGCCTGTAAGTAATCGTACCCCAAGGCGATTCTGGGTCGCGTATGAAAACCGGAGGAGTCCATACTGCGTGATCGCGCTAGCGGAGTTTGAAATGACCAACAGTACGATGACGGAAACCCCAATTGCCGTCAGAAAAGACCGGTCTGAGGTGAAGCCAAAATAGTCGTAACCCCATTTTAGCAATTCACTTTTCTCAATCATGCTCGGGTCTGCAACGACGCTCATGAAGGGAGCGATGCTGCTCACTCCCACCATTTCTATAGCAGCACGCAGAATCAACGCCACAGTCAAAATGGCAAGTTGCCAACGTTCACGACGGTCAAATAGCGAGTTGAGTTGATGTAGTAACTTAAACATGAATTTGAAAAGAGAGATCTGGTTCCGCTTGGGCGGTGGTCAAGCTCGCGTTATGTCAGTTCGCGGTTCAGCAGCAATCAACGGGATAGGGCAATAGTCTTGAAAGTTTGACTTGGTCTTCTTGGTGCTGCAATAACAGAATAAGAGCAACTTTGGCAAAACACAGTTTGATGCTCAGCTATTGGGTTTTTACAAACTTAAACTGCCGGAGCGACCAGTTCTTGTAAGTTCTTTCGGCTAAGTTCGGCTGAGCGATGCGACTTATCCAGTTTTACTATCGTCGGAACATACTTGTAGGTTTCAGGCGGCTGCCTCACAAAGAAGTTGATGGTATTCGTGCAGGATCTTTTCCGTCGAAAATTTTTCCCTAATTTCAGCGACGATCGCTTCCCGAGAAAAATCAAGGGGCTCGAGTGAGGTCGCTATCAGTTTTGCAAGTTCCACGGGCGAGTTGGGTGGGCACTTCAATCCAGTCGTCTTCGAGATGAGCTCTGTGATTCCGCCTGGGCAATGAGTTGCTAGGACTGGAACACCCTCGGCCAGCGCTTCCAGCACAGTGTTCGGAAACCCTTCATATCTTGAACTGCTGACATAGTAATCATACTGTGCAATCGAGCCGCGTACGTCCGCAATATGACCACGGAAATCAACGATCGCATCTAGGCCCAGCGAGTTACGTTGCTTCAAGAGCGCCTCTCTTGCTGGCCCATCTCCGAAAATATCAAACTGGATGCTCGACTGCTGTTCCGGATCCAATTTTGAAATGGCGTCGAGCAGAATATCGTAACCCTTCTGTGCCGAAAGCCGCCCAACACTTACATAGCGAGTCTTTTCTCCAGTTATCGCAGCCTTGGGAGTGCTTGCTACATCAATGAAATTGTTGATCACCGTCATCTTTGCTTGAGGGACCCAGTACCTTGCCAGATCAGATTTAATGTCCTCGCTTTGGCAAACGACGTGATCGTATTGATGCGCCGCCCAAGCCGCTGCCATCCAACTCAAGGAATATTTCAGCGGGTTCTTCTTGAATAGCTCGCGACTGTTTAACGTCAGGTGATTTGCCGGCCGTGCGATATACTTCTTTCCCTGTGCTCCAAAGCGTTTTCGTGCGGCAGCAGTCGTGGTGACAGAGTCTAGCGTTGTGAATACAAGTTCGGCCTCAGAAGCAGACAAATAACTTGCTAATTTGCGTATTGGGAATCTCGAGTCTGTATCCAGTGAATCCAATCTAATTTTTTGTTCGGATAGCTGATCCCAGTAACCACCTCCAGCTTTGTTCACCAACAAACTGACTTGAACACCCTTGCCTAAGAGCCCTTTAGCGATGCCAGAGATTATTTTCTGGGGGCCGCCTGTTTGCAGGTGCGGAATATAGATGAGAAGTTTCAATCAATTTCTTTCGAGGATTGCCGCCGACGTCCACCTCACCCACATTATGGAAAGGGGGGACTCTATTTGCTTGATAAACTAATTGGACTCTGGGTAGTTTTTCAAGAAGTAGTCCAGGTCTTCGGGCGTTCCAAGGCCCCAGACAAAATCGGATTTGTCAATTCGGACAGAGTCTCCGGATGCAATCATGCGATTGTAAAGAGGGGCAACGTAGAACTCTCCGTTGGTTCGGTCATCTTGCTGCACCATTGCATTTGTATGACGGACATATTCTGTACCTTTGCGAAAGTAGTACATACCATTGCAGGCCCAGTCCGAGATTCTCACCTTCTCCGCCGTTTCGACTACTCTTTCATTTGCATCAACCTTTGCGAAGCTCCACTTGTCACCCGGGGCTTCAAACACTCCAAGTACACCATCGACGGTTGGGTCAGCGGCAAGCAGCTCGGCTAAGTCACTATGGCAGTATGTGTCCGCATTATAGATCAGAAGTGGTTTCTCATTATCGATGAATTCTGCCGCTTCCAAAACGGTGCAAGCTTGTCCTTCGGTGACTTTGTTCAGTGCAATTACTTGCGGATTGTATTCTGCATAGCGCTTGTCAATGTCACTTTTCAGATCAAACTCTTCCAAGTGTTCTTGCAGGCAAACGAAGATAAGGCAATCCGCTAGATTCAAAGGCAAACTGTCGAGTGCCCACGTATACATAGGGCGGCCACGTACATCGATCAAAGGCTTAGGGAGCTTGTACCCAACATCTGCGAAACGGCTTCCGCGACCAGCCATTGGCAACACGATATTCACTTGTTTGATGCTTTCGATTGTTTTTCATTGCTTGTAGGGAAACTGGAACCATCGCCCTCAATCGCTGCCCAATTTTCGAAACGCATCGCATTGTCGTCGAGGTAGACGTCGGCGTGGGGTTTACCAAAGTAAATCTCGTCATACCCGATGCCATGACGCTCGAGCCAAGCCAAAGTTGTGGCTCCCTGGCGGGCTACCACCTTTCCTACGTTGCCATCGCAGGTCTTCATGTGCCGTGCGGTGTGAAGGATAACATAATGCCCTGCTTCCCTAAGGGCATTCACTTTCTCGGCGGCCCCAGGCATAGGGGCAACGTCAGCGTAGGTTTGATCGGGTTTCCGGAGTTCGCAGAGAACTCCGTCGATATCAATGCAAATTTTCATCTAGTTTTCTGTCGTGGGTAGGGAAAACGCTTCCGCAAATATCTGCAGGGCTCTTGCGTACATCGCAAGCTGTCTTTGTGGTTTGTCGTAATGCAATGCAGGCATGCTGGCAAACAAAAGGCCCGTGATAAGTAGGATCTGTCGCCTATCAAAGCTTGGGAAAAATATCTCTTCGAAGCGGGCACATACTTGCTCATGATGAGGCCGACTGCAAATTTCAAGTTCGATTGCGCAATCGTCTTTCACCGCAACTCGAAACAGATCGTTGGTAATGAAGTCATACAGGCCAAAAACGGAATGAAAAAGTTTTGCAACGTCGTAGCGCGAGTCGCCGTAAATTCCGATGTCGCCAAAACTACCTCGCGGATCTACAAATTTGCAAACTCTTGATCGCATGTCATACAGAATATTTGAGAAGCACAAATCACCATGCATGATGCTGCCGACGGCGGTCGAAGCAAGCTTTGCGAATTCATCTTCTAAGCGGTTTTGTATCTCACTCAGACTTGGCATCGTCTGTCCATTGACCGACAGTCTTTCATCAGTTTCGACCAACTTGCGAAGCTGAAGATTGGAGTCAATATCCTGCAACCGGTTGAACGTTTTCTCCAAGTACATTTCGCGGAGATTCTTTTCCGGAACAGGTCGCGAGTACGCGTGAAAACCAGTCGTCACAATATTGTGAATGTGGCTAAAGACACGCTCCCAGATGCCTGCGTCAATATTCTCAAACACAAACGCTTCGGCTAGCGACGGGTATCCGTAGTACTCAAGCGTGATGTGCGGTTCGTTCCAGTCAATCGAATAGTCGAGAACTCGCGGGAAGAGGACCTGCAATTGATTCGGGAGCAAACGCAAAAAATTGATTTCGTCGATGAATTTCGCGACATTGCGACTTCGCTTCGTAATGGTGCCCATGACGGAGTCGATCGAAAGTTCGTTGAATTCTCGTTTTTGCAGCAGAGAACGATGCGCTTCAGCCTGACGGTCCGCGTTGCCACAGTCTAGCCACTCTTTTGCCTCTACGGCTTTGACCGGCGAATCTATTCTGTACCGATCTAGAATATCCGCCATCGACGCTCTTTCCGAACGCTTTCTTGCTTCCTCAGTCGCAGAAGCCGACGTGGTTTTTAATAAATCATTGTCTGGGAAATAGTAGACACCAATCAGTGCACTATGTTTTTCCGCTTGTAAATCAACTACTTTGTCGTGTAGTGATTCCACCACCCCCTCAGCATCGGAATCGACGGTACACCAGCGGTAGGACTCTTCGACTTCGCTGGTGAGCACTAAAGGGATTTCTTCCCCGAGAACGGTTGAATCTGCAAACTGAAAGTGCGTGTCACCCAAGACAACAAGGCTAGAAGAAGTTTTAGAATGTTGCGAAAGTTCTCGAATTGTCCATCCAAGTCCACCGTCATGCGATGGAACAATGAATTCAATTTCAGCTTCTTGGCCAAAAATGTATTCTACGAAGTCCTCCACAAAAAGATCTTTGCGAGGAATGGCAATGACGAAACGTTTGATGCCAAGGGACTGGAGGTAAGAAAGCGTCCAATGAATCACTGGGCGGCCAGCCACGGGGATCATCGCGGAGCAAGTGATATTGGATAAGGCAAGAATGCCTTCCTCAACTGGACCTGCGGCAGGAATTAGAACGGTTATATCGTCAGCGTTTTGAAGCACTAAAGTGGCTCCAATGGAATGTGTGTTGCGAGATCAATATCCGCTGTTTTTCTCGTCGATGTCAGTGAAGCGGGGTTCATTGCGTCGGAGTCGAGAAAAATCTGTGTGAATAATGGGAATGTGCGGTGCAGTTGCTCGGATTGTTAGCAACCGCCATAGAAGGAGGCGTCGGACTATCGAATATTTGGTCGGAGTGTTGGATACCTTGCAATATCTGTCCATCACTAATCACAGC
>JBCCEO010000187.1:0-11468 GCA_039030255.1 Planctomycetota bacterium
CCAGGGATCGGCCTTCCAGAATGTGGGGTTTGGCCGGACCGCCAAAAAAATCCACGAAGGTCGGCGCCAGATCGATCCCCTCGATCAGGGCCTCCGACATCGCGCCACGTGTTTCATCCGCGGCGCTGCGCGGGTCGAAGACGATCAGCGGTATCCGTGCTGAGCAATCATAGAACAGGTCCTTCTCACCCATCCAGTGATCGCCCATGTTGTCCCCGTGATCCGAACAGAAGACGATCATCGTGTCGTCCATGCGGCCGCTCTTCTCAAGGTAATCAAAAAGCCGGCCCATCTGATCATCAAGCTCCCGGATCAGACCCATGTAGACCGGCGCCACCAGATCGCGGACGTCGTCGCGCGAAAAGCTTTGGCTGACCCGCATATCCATCCAGGCCCACATCAGTGGATGATCGCTTTGGCGTTCCCTGTTGCCCCGATTGACAGGGGGCAGATCACCTGCCGCGTAAAGATCATTGTAGGGTGCTGGCGCCAGATAGGGCCAATGCGGTTTGATATAGCTGAGATGGCAGAGCCAGGGCTGGTCGCCCTGCGCTTCGATGAACTCGCCTTCCAAAGCTTGCCCAGTGTAGGTTGCCGTCCAGCAGACCAACCACCGAAGCGATTCCAAGTTGACTCCGTTCTGTGCTCCCTCCATGTCTATACTTTTCGGCTCGATTCCCCAAACGGCAGGAAAACCAAATCCGTGTGTATCGCTGGTGATATTCGCAGCTATGTGGCAGCGTCCAAGTTTTTCACCTCTTCCTAAGGCTGTGGATTTGGGAACGCTGTTCAAACTCAAATCGACTTTTCGTTTCCCCAGCCAGAATTTGTTGCGTTTGCGTTTTTCGTGCCACAGGTACTCTTCCAGACTGATATCCGCCGAGCGTCGGTCGTAGGCTGCTTGCCAGAGCGATTCAGCAGCAGGATTCTCCTTAAAGTATTTTTCAACGGCCACACGAGCACGGTGAAAGTTTTTGGGGCAGTCAATCCAAACGTCGATATCGGATTCCGAATGATGAGCGGGCAGCAGTAATGAACCTGAAACACCAATGGAGCTAGCTTCGATGCCTTCAGCAATCAACCAACGTAGGGAGCGTCGCGCGTCCCGTACAACAGAATCGTCAGGAATGAACTCATCATGAAACGCGACTTCCTCCGACTCGTCCGCGAGGAGAAACCTAGCTAGCTGTTTTCCGCTCCGATGCTGGAAGGAATTGGTTGGCGGAATTCCCGCTAGCTCCGTGTCCCAATTCTGCGAACGATACAGATACTCAGGAAACGAAACTCGCAGCAATTCCTTGGCTTGTTCTGTCGAGAGCTTGCTCCAACCCTGTTCATTACGTTGGTACCGGAGTGCACATGGAATTCTATTCTGTTCCGTGAACTGGCTGAGTACGGAAAAGCCAAGTCCGTCTGCGGTAATCAAGTAATCTCGAGCATGAATCATCAAAGGGACCAGAAAATGCGCGGAATGGTCGGTCAGGCTTTCAGCCGCGAATCGACCTCGGCTAGACTATGGGACATTGGTCGCATGAAACGCCTGCCTACAGCCCAAGGGCGACGGCATCTAAAAAGAACGAGGTCGCATTTTAATGGCATTTCTTACATTTTGTGGCGCCGCAGGAACGGTCACAGGCTCTTGCTCTTATGTCGAAACATCACACGCGAACTTCTTGGTCGATTGCGGCTTATTTCAAGGCAACAAGACCACGCGTCTGTTGAACGAAGGCGAATTTCCCTTTGATCCGAGCGAAGCAAGATTCCTGATCCTGACACATGCCCACATCGATCACTCCGGGTTGTTGCCCAAGTTGGTGAAAGCCGGATTCCAAGGGCCGATCTATGGAACGCAACCCACCGTGGACTTGTTGCAGTTCATGTTGCCCGATTCGGCTTACATTCAAGAATCTACCGCGGATCGCACGAATCGCGATCGCAAGCGTCGAGGACTTCCAGCCGTTGAGCCCGTGTATTCGCTCGAGGATGCGCAGCAGGCGCTATCGCAACTTCAAGCTATTGACTACGAGCAGTGGTTTGCACCGGTTGATGGCATCGATTTTCGACTTTGGAATGCGGGCCATTTGCTGGGTTCGTCGTCGGCAGAAATAAAATTCCAGGATGCCGGCAGCGACAACACCATGCGCATGCTCTTCTCCGGCGATCTTGGCCCTGAGGAGAAGGCTTTTCATCCTGAGCCCGATGCGCCCGAAGGATTCGACTACATCATTTGTGAAAGTACTTATGGCGACCGCGAACGCGACGACTATACCTTGGAGCAGCGGAGGGCTGCTCTGCAAAAAGAACTAGTGGAAGGGCTGGCACGCGGAGGGAACATCGTGATTCCTTCCTTCGCCGTGGAACGCAGCCAAGAATTGTTGCACGATATTGGAGTGTTATTAGAGCAAGGAGTATTGCCCGATGCACATATTTATCTTGATTCTCCACTAGCCCGAAAAGCGACCGAAGTTTTCATTCGCCATGCTGGAGCGATGGAAGATGTCGAACTGGCGCAAGAGGATCTGTTCCGCCACGAACGCTTTCACATCGTTCAGTCGGTGGATGAAAGTAAAGATGTGAATCGCGTCCGTCGCGGAGCGATCATCATTTCGGCTAGTGGCATGTGCAACGCGGGACGCATCAAGCATCACTTGAAGAACAACATTTGGCGCGATGACTGCACCGTTCTATTTGTTGGCTACCAGTCCCCTGGAACTTTGGGGCACATCATTTCAAATGGGGCCGAGCAAGTTCGTATTCACGGCCGACACTGCATGGTGCGAGCTGCCATTCGGAGCATTGGTAACTACTCTGCCCATGCCGATCAAAGCGAACTACTGCAGTGGATCAAGGAACGCTTGCCGGTCGTCGGCGGTCTGTTTCTAAACCACGGCGATGACGATGCTCGAAGCGTGCTCTCGGCTTTGATTGAGGAGCTCGGTGTTGATCCTGCCAAGATTCATGCCCCGCAATTTGACGAACGATTTGAACTCGTCGCCGGCTCCGCGCAGTCCAAGGGACGTGTGGCCGATCGTGTCTCGGCCGAACAGCTGAACACCGATTGGAACCAAGACTACGCCGCGTTCATGTTGCAGTTGGCAAAACGGCTCGATGATTCCTCCAGTGACCAAAATCGCTCCGAGCTCCTCTCCCAATTGGCCAATGTGTTGACCGCCAATGGAGAGTAGAACAAACGTGGCGTTCAGTACGACAACAGGAATTTCGGCGTGACGATTTCGCTCCTTGGCGCTTGGGCGCGTTGCCTTCAAAAGTCAATCTATTACATCCGTGCATACAAAGCGCCTCTTCGAGCCTGAGAGTTTCCTTTGTTCCTGGAATAACGCAATTTCCGCTGGACGTCGATGCAAGACAGCGGCTCGACGCGGGAGAGTCAAGCCGTGTTTTCCTAAGTCTTCTACGTGTCCCGGAATTCGCCAGAATATCGCAAGCTTTCCGGTGAGCACTCCTCGCCTCGTCAATTTGCTGAGAAAGAGTAGACTTAGTGCTTATATCAATAGCGTGACATCGCTTGAAGCTTGAAGCATCCCCCGAATTGACCTGAAAGGATTCCACTATGTCTGAAACCAACGAAGCTTGGGAAACCGAGATGTCGGATGAGCGTTTTTCGCTGATGCGAAATATCTTGGCCGCGCCCAGCCCTATTGGACTCGAAGCAGCCATGACGGTGGGAGTGCTTCAGCCACAGCTCGAATCATTCGCGCCCGAAAGCTGGACGATTCACAAGTTCCGTGGCAATGCAGGAATCGTTCTGGACACTGCTCCTGATGCAGAAGACGCATTTACCGTCATGCTCATTGGCCATGCAGATAAGATTCGCATGCAAGTGCGAAGCGTGAGCGAGGACGGAAAAATTTGGGTCAACAGTGACTCGATGTTGCCTGCGACACTAATCGGTCACAAAGTATCACTGTTCACCGAGGATCCTGATAACGCGAATCAATGGCGTATTCTGAACGGTGGCACGATTGAGGCCTTGGGCGCGATTCACTTTGCCGATCCGAAACTTCGAACGGGTGACAAGGGGATCAAAGCAGAACAACTTTACCTTGAGCTGCATTTGCATGGCGAAAACCGCCGCGGCCAAGTCGCAGCACTCGGAATTCGACCGGGCGATCCGATTCTATTCGATCGCCCCATTGAGCGCGGATTTGCACCAAACACTTTCATGGGAGCCTATTTGGATAACGGCTTGGGCTGTTTCGTAGCCGCTGAGGTGGCTAGGCTGGTCGCCGAACAAGGTGGCTTGCAGAATGTGCGTTACCTTGCGGCGATGGCAACGCACGAGGAGATAGGCCGATTTGGAAGTCGCGTTTTGGCCGAGCAGTTTCGTCCGGACGTTTCCATTGCCGTAGACGCGGCACACGATTTTGACGCGGCACCCGGAATTGGCGATCGTCGATACGAATCGATCACAATGGGCAAAGGGTTTACACTTTGTCATGGAGCGGTTTGCAGCGCTGAGCTAAATTCGCTCATTACCGAAGTAGCGACCGAACACGACATACCGATTCAACATGAGTTGGCTGGTCGTGACACAGGTACGGATGCTATGGCTGCTGTTCTGGCTGCAATTGATTCTGCGGCTGCCTCGATTGGTTTGCCCATTCGAAACATGCACACGATTTCTGAATCTGGCCATATTGGTGATGTGGATGCTTCCATTCATGCCATGCATCGCATGCTGCAAAAGATGGATCAAATGAACGATGGTTCGGGCATCACCGCAGACGATCTACGCGCTGGTCACCCGCGATTGGACACTTCCGCCAAGTTAGCGCACAAGCCAGCACCGAAGAAATCCAACGACTAGCTGGAAAGTCTAGGGGGCGATGCAGTACAAGTACTTTTCGCCTCGAATGAAAATCTCATCGCCTGCAATAGCGAGCGACGCATCCACTCTATCATCAAGAACGTTGATGGATTCGACTTCAAAGGATCTACCAGCTTTCAAAACCACTGTCGTGCCGTTGCGCCCTGTCACGTAGACTCGACCATTGGCGGCGACGGGCGAAGCGTAGATTTGATTCATCTGTGGCAATCGAGTTGGTCCGAAAACTCGCTCGCCATTGCTGCTGTCAATGCAACTGAATATAGCTTGATTTGAACGGTTGAAGTACAGAAGTCCACCGTACAGGAGCGGCGAAGGGATATAAGGAGTATCCTCAGTGAATTGCCAAGTGGGTGAACCGGTGACGTCGCCCTCGGAATCCAATGGAATCGAAAGGGCAGAAAAGCCTTGGTAGCCGGTCATGACGTAGACCGAATTACTATCGTTGACTGGGCACGGAATTGCGTTGCTCGTCAATCCGCCACATTCCCAAAGCAACTCTCCAGACTCTAGGTCGTAGCTTCGAACTCGGTTGACTGATGAGTCTTTTTCATTGCCCATCGATCCTGATGCAATAATTTGTGTCTTGCCGCCGTGTTCGATTACACGTGGCGTCGCCCAAGAACCCGTGTCTGGACGAGGTTTTTCCCAAATTGTGCTTCCACTAGCGGCATCCAAAACCATGATGGACGACTGCCTTTGCTGGTCGCGTTGGAGGATGAGTTTGCCATTATGGACGACGGGCGAGCATCCTTCGCCTAGGCTAGCCTGCATACGGAGGTTGCCAAGATCGCGTTGCCAGAGGAGCTTGCCGTCTGGAGAAAAACAATACGTTCCAGCCGAGGCGAAGGTAAAGAAAATTCGCTCGCCATCCGTGGTTGGCGAGGCTGGCGCGAAATCATTGTCGCGATGATGTCCTTCGTGGGGAACCTTCTCCAATACCACTTGACGCCAAACTTCTTTCCCCGAATTCCGATCGTAGCAAAGGACGACAAACTGATAGAAAGTGTTTGGAAACTTGATGCCAAAAACGCGATCAGGCTGATCCTCGGGCTTGGGGAAACTCGGGTCAACGCGACCAGTATTAATCGCCGTGAGAACGTATATGCGATCTTTCAGTACGATGGGTGTGGAGCCTCCTCTGCCTGGTACAGCTATCTTCCACTTAATGTTCTCTTCCTCACTCCACGACGTAGCAGGGTTGGAGTTGGCTGCTACGCCATCGGCGGTCGGACCACGCCATTGACGCCAATCCTCTTGGGCTACCATGGCCGAGCGGCTTCCCAATAAAAATGTTAGAAATACAAAGGAGAACGCTACTCGTTGAGTGGGGGTAGGTCGACGCACTTGGATGGAGACTCGCTGTTTAATTAAGAAATTATGCTTCAGCGAGTATGGCAGCAATTGGAGCGTGGTTCCAGTACGCTTCCTTACTTGGCTGCGGAATCCATGGGCGGAACCCTTAGATGTAGCTGCTGCCTTTTTGGGACCGTTCGCGCTAGCCAAGCACCTGAACGGAAAGAGTATTTCTACCGAGTTGCTTTGAGGCATAGAGCATTTTATCGGCCACAGTTAACAACTCCCGGGCGCTATGCGTTCCATTCCCGATCGCAACACCTAAGCTAGCCGTCAAGTTAGGTGCCTCATCGGAATCGACAATTCTTGTCGCCGCAATTTCTTTCCGAAGCAATTCAAATCGCTGCGTGATGCTACTTTCAAAATTGGCGTCGTCATGGCCCTCCGGTGCAATAACAATCCCAAATTCGTCACCCCCTAAGCGGCCCACGGTGACGGCTTGGGGAAATAGATGCTGCATACATTCAGCGATTCGTTGGATGGCTGCGTCCCCAACAGGATGCCCAAAAGAATCGTTCAAATCCTTGAACCGGTCGATATCTAGAATCATAAGAGCCAATGGTTTCTTTAGATTCTCTTCTAGTTTGCGTTGGAACTCGCCTCGATTGGCCAGACCACTGAGGCTATCCGAGCTTGCTTGTCGCGCGAGTTCAATTTCGCGTTTCTTACGATCGTTGGAGTCGCGAATGATTGCGAAAGCCAATTTCCTTTCGCGCGTCTCGAGAATTGAAATGCTCTGTTCGACCCAAATCTCCTCGCCGATGCTGCGAATTCTCTTGGTTTCGAAAATATTGCCTGAGTCGGCCTGATCGATGGAAGCAAGAAACTGTTGGAGATGAAGTCGTTCTTCTTCCTGGAGTTCATTCGGAACGATCAAATCGATCCAGTTTTTCCCCAGAGCTTCTGCAGTTCGATAGCCAAACATTTTTGCGGCCGCCGAGTTCCAGTAGAGGATAGTTCCATCCTGCTCAAAAATAATTACCGCGTTGTACGATTGCTCCACAATTTGCCGAAAGCACTGGTCGTCCAGAAACGGGTTACTCGGCAGTTTTGGCATTTATTTTTCTCCAATCCAGAGAAGGCTCTGAGCCTCTGGCTCGACGCACTATACCCAGTTAAGACCCAAAATGGTGGTTGGCTAAACCTCAACCAAATGTCCAATTTGGAATAAGCATAATTAATGTTTCGAAATTACGTTTTTTGGTGAGTACAGATGAGGCGCGAAGAAGACTAGATTAGGCAACCTGAAAAATGTCAAGGAGATTTCAGTTTTTTTGCGGAACTTTGCAAGAAAGCTTTCCCTCTAAGGCGTAATGATCGCGAGTGCGTCCGTGGTCAACTCTTCGAGCGGTGTGAAGAGAAGCTGACGCATGGAGAAAATCATGTCCACGGTCCCAATGACAAATGATGGGGGATACTCCAACATTTCGATTGGGTGCAAACAGTCGTCTATGGATGCCCAACCAACACGCCAAACGTCGTGTGAGTTGCCGACACCGCAATCGATCAATCCGGCTCCCGAACAAGAGTCTGGTATTGTTTGCAACCATTCCGAACTTGGTAGCGAGTCTTCCCAGCCACAACCGACTCCAGATGCCAATGAGGCGAGTTCCTCGCCCAGCGTGGAGGAATCCAATGTTTCTCAGACAGTCAATGGCTCGACTCCAACAAATCGGTCCATTCACACGGGCGAAAAAGCCAATGGCTCTTTCGTGAAAGCGAAAGATGCCAAAGAGGTTCAGAGCATCGTAGGCCCGTTTCATCGAATTGAGGAAGTCCGCAATCAGCAAGGCGTTAGTGTCCGAAGCATGGCGCGTCGCATGGGCATCGACATCAAGAGCTATCGCAAGCTGGAGGATCCCTCTCGCGATTTGACTCTAAGTGAGCTTGCCGCAATTCAACAAGCCCTGGAAGTTCCCATTGGAGATCTTCTGGAAGAGCGACAAGGATTATCAAGACCTGTCGAGGAGCGTGCCAAGCTCGTCAAGACCATGAAGACTGCCGTGGCGATTCGTGAAGCAAAGTCGGGGCCACGTGTTTCTCGCTTGGCAGAAATGCTATGCGAACAACTTGAGGATTTGATGCCGGAGCTTAAGGAAGTGAGTGGCTGGCCTCAATTCGGAGCCCGTCGCGGAACAAACGCTCTGGGGCGAGCTCTGTCTCAGCAAATTGATATGTCTAGCATCCAAAACGATTCTTCCTAAAAACGGATTGATGGAGTTTGCGAACCGCTGGCCAGCGGTTCGCCGATCACGATTCAACCGGCAGCTAGTCCTTCAAAATCGTCATACCCTCGTCATTTTTGGCTCAATGCTTGTCCGTTTTACATGACCGGTTGGCGGGCTGGCAAGCAATCCTACTGTGCTCCCAAAACGTTTTATGCTTGTTGCGTCAAATGGCACAACAAGCCTAAGGAAACTCGCTGCGTCAGTGACGATTCCCGCTTTGAAGTGACGACTAAGGCGTCCTGGCGCAGCGATTTATTCTTTGCGTGATTATTCTTCGGGAAGATCTACTAACGGGTAGGCTATTCCATCGGGATCAATTTCCCAAGGTATCCAAACAAGAGAGCATGTTTCCACTTTAAGGTCTCCCTTGCGGCAGGGAACATCCAATGGGGTAAGCGTCAAAGACTCAACACTGTACTTGTCTTTGAGTTCCTCAATCTCACGCTCACTCTCCTCAATCAGCTCTTTGCGATCGTGTTCCAAGTCGGCCAACGTTTCTTTGGCGTGAACCACATCGGTTCGCTGCTGGGCTGCACGCCCTACACTACGCCCTGCCGTCGCACCGCGCGATGAAATCTTGTTGCCCATCAACGCACCCAGCACTGTTTGTCCAATGCTAAGCATCGAAGACCATTTTTGTTGATCGTACTGTGCTTTTTCGCGCTGAACTCTTTGTTCCGCGTTGCGAATCTTGTCTTCGAACGCATCCACCTTCTTGCGGTATTTCTCTCGCAGCTTCTCCACTTCTTCGTCACGAAGTTCGCGAGCGGCCTGCGTCCATGCGGCTCGTGCGTCAACTTCGTCTTGCCCTGGCTTGCTGAATTGATCGAGTTCTTCACACTCGTACAAACGCATAGGCATTCGTCGATAGAGGTGATCACGCAGGTCCTTCTCCCAGGATTTGTATTGCTTGTCGTTGAGCATATCTGCCGGAACTTCCGCAAAACCAAACCCTTCCTCGGGAGCTTCGTCGACTTCAAGGCTTTCCTCAGGCATCAGGTGGGCATCTTCCCAAACGTCCTTGGAAAGACGGCGGCCAAGCTGATAGAGTAATGTTCGATCAAACCAATCGTCCAGTCCTGCAGAGGTGCGTACGTAGTGGCAGGAAACTTGGGCGAGAAGTCCGGGGCGATAACGAATCTTGGCTTCACGATTTGGAACCTTCGTAGGCATCAGAAATCGTTCTTCCACATCGTTGGGGACTACCGGACGTTCATTGGCCTCAGGTTCTTCTGCCGCAGCCCCCGAATCAAGTTTTCTAGATTTGGAAGGAGGCGTTAACTCCTCTCGACGCTCGTCCATCAAGCCCTTGATTTGCTGTCTGCTCAACGGGCCACGCAGATAGGACATTGCCCAGCGTGTTTCGAAGATTGTGGGTCCGTCGTCGTGGACATTGTTCATCAGGAATACGCGACTGCCAAGCGCGGCAAGCGTTTCTTCCATGGCACCGCGATCAAATTTTGCACCGCTCTGTGCTGCCGCTCCTTCCAGGCCTTCGATCACACGGTCTTTGTCTCTTTGCGTTTGTAGCCTGCCTAAGAACCAAGTTCCAATATTGGAAAGACCTTTGTAGTCCAAATCGACTGGGTTCTGCGTAGCCAAAGCAATCCCCAATCCGAATGCACGTGCTTGTTTGAGCAGCACCATCATCGGCGGCTTGCTAGGAGGCTTGGCCGTTGGCGGAAAATAGCCATAAACTTCGTCCATATAGAACAGCGCCCGCAAGGAGCTAGTTCCAGGCTGCGAACGCATCCAACTCAGCAATTCGTTGAGCATGATAGTGACGAAAAACATTCGTTCTTGGTCGCTTAGGTGCGCGATCGAAATAATCGAAAGTCGCGGTTTACCTTCGGGCGTATACATCAAACGCTTGATGTCGAGCGGCTGTCCCTCTAGCCATCCAGAAAACGAGGGGCTCGCTAGTAAATTGTTTAGCGTCATGGAAAGTTTCAAACGATCCTTCGCGGGATAGAAACTCTCCAAGTCAAACACACCTACTTTCTCGATTGGCGGATTCTGAATGGCTCGAATGAGTCCAGGTAGGTCTAGGTTTTGCCCTTTCCGCCAAACCGCTTCGAAGATGTTGGACAATAAAATATGTTCCTGGCTGCTCAATGGATCTGCTTCGATGCCCATTAGTGTTAGCAGGCCGGATGCAGCTCCTGCGACGCGTTCGCGCATCACGTCGCCATCTTCGAGAACTTCCTTTGGCGGTGCATTGAAACTCTTCAGCACCGTCATTGGAATGCCAGCATCGGAGCCTGGTGTGTAGATTGCGACGTCGACACTTTCTTTGAAACGTCGCACGCGCTCAGGTTCCTGTTCCCAGTCTCCAAGTCCATTCTTCCACTTTTCCGCCGTCGCCGCCGCATACTCGTCGGGCTCCATGCCTTTGCGTCTCGCGTCGGCGTCTTCGATCCAAGGCCGAAAGTCTGAGGCTTTGAAGTCTGGGAAGGACAAGAGCAAATTTCCTAGATCGCCCTTGGGATCGATGCAGATGGCAGGAATTCCATCCAAAGCGGCTTCTTCGAGCAACGAAAGACAAAGGCCCGTCTTTCCACTGCCCGTCATTCCAACGCACATTGCGTGCGTCGTAAGATCCTTCGCGTCGTATAGGACTTTTTCTTCTTGCCGCTTTTGTGCCGCCGCAAAGTCATATTTCTTTCCGAGGTAAAAGGAAGCAAGTTTTTCGTATTGGGGGAGCTCGCCCATTGTTCATTCCTGAATCAAGCTGGTTATCGCAGATTTGTCGCTCGGACTGATCCGAATTCGCTACTGTTCTCGGATAGACGCTTTAAAATGGTAGCGAATCCACAAATTGACGTGGAGCCGGATCGAAGGGCTAATCCACATTTTGTGACGATCTCACCTCCTAATTAACTCCAATCAACTTTCATCATGGTGTTTCTGTGATCCTTCGCAACATCGTAATAACCGTATGCCTCGTATTGTTTCTGGCTCCCCACTTCACTGCCGCGCAGGAAGTGCCCGAACTTTCTGCCAAGCGCATTTCCAAGCTCACGCGCGATGGGGATCGC
>JBCCEO010000188.1:0-11464 GCA_039030255.1 Planctomycetota bacterium
AATGCGGTTTGGGAACGCTCAGACAAAACTTGCAGCCGACGAATATTCTCAGCATCATCAACGCCCCGATGCAATTCCAACATCAGGCTTGCGCGCTGGCCAAAGATTTCGCGAAAAGCATGCAGCCACTCTAGCCACTTTGCGTCGTCCCGTGGGTCAAAGTTGCAATCGGGAAACTGATGATTCACCGCGAATTGGCTGCCAACAGACGCTTGCGGCTCGGTTTCCGTCACCGGTGCTTGATCTGGTTGCTGGAGCACTATGCTGTCCTGGAATTCCCAGGGCATAACATCTTCATCCTCGTAGAGCACTGTCTCGGCAGGTGCGACTTCATCGATTACCGGTTGTCGTAAGAGCAATCCCGCGAACAAACCTTCGTTCAGATCCGCGATATCAGACCAATAGATCTCGCAAGCTCCTTTTTCGCGGCGAAGCCGACCGCGGGTAATGATGCGACTGAGGTTTCCATACCCAGCGCGATCTCTGGGCCAAACTAAAACGGGTGGCCCGTCGACAGGATGCAGCTCGGAGCCAACATAGAGGGGCAGTTGGGCATCTTTGGCCGCGGTATGAGCCCGCACTACACCGGCCAAGGTGTTGCGATCTGTGATTGCAAGCCCGCGATAACCAAGCTCGAGTGCTTGCTGCACCAGCTCGTCCGCATGGGAGGCTCCTTCAAGAAAGGAGAAGTTTGATTTGCAATGCAGTTCGACGTATTGCATGCGCGCGATTGGTCTTTTGAGGCAATTCTTTTGTAGTCATACACATGACCACAACTTCCGGCAGGAAAACTTGCCGGATTAATCCCAATTATTGCTTTTTGTGCAACAGGCGAAATAACGGCTCCCGCGTAAGCGCAGAAACTTGGCTCATTTCGTCACGAATTACCTTGGTTCACACCCCAAATAATTTCCGTCTCGTGCGTGAAACACACCCGATTGGACTTACGCGAATCCAGCGTTCAATTCCATCTTCCCAGCCAGACTTACTGCCGCCAGTTATTGGTACTGGAACCGCCGCACAGAAACTGCGGAATAGCTTTCTTCGACGCCGGTGTGGAATTGACATAGGTTTCGAGTGGGCATCTTGTTTTTCATCCTGAGGGGCATATCAAATGGGCAAAAAGAAATCACGTAGCAGCGTCAGCAAAGCACTAAAGCGTTCGCTTCGCGTCGAGGGTTTAGAGCGTCGGGAACTGATGGCTGCTGACTTGGTTGCTTTCGACGGCACCGACGCACAGCTTTATCAGATCCATGGCAATACGGGCGATCAGGGGCAACTGTCTATCATCGATCTGTCCAATGATTCTTACACGGACATCGGCGACAACCAAGGATTCAAAGTCAATGCTACGGGTTACCGAGCAGAAGACAATTTGATCTACGGCATCAAGGTAAACACTCGCGAGTTGGTTCGAATTGATGCCAACGGCACTCTGGAGAACCTCGGTTCTGTAGAGGGACTGCCCAATAGCAATCACTTTAGCGCTGACTTTGGCGGCGACGGGCTACTGTACATTTGGTCCAAGACGAAGCTATATGGCGTCAACGTGGATACGCAGGAAGTCGATCGAGAAGTAACTCTATCTCGAAAGACCGGACAGACACCAGATCTGGCATACGATCCTATCACCGAACTGATGTACGGTGTTGAAAAGAATGGTAGCCTTCGACAGTTCATCTCCGTTGACCACGACACTGGTACGGTTACAACAATCAACGATAATTTCACGCCCAAAAAAGGAATCTATGGCGCGATGTTTGCCGATGCGACCGGGCGAATTTTTGCTGCCAACAACAACGGCGGACTGTACGAGGTCGATAAAGTAACCGGTGACTCGACATTTGTTGCGAATACACCACGAGCATCCAGCAACGACGGAAACGCACCCAATACCGCGGTGTTCAACCTTCCGCCCGCAATGCAGGATGCGTTGACCAACGTGGTCGTTGGTTCCACGGGCAATTCTCTCAATGTCGATATGCCTTTTGATCCAGAAGGCGATGCAATTTCCATCTCCGTGAGTGAACTACCGGATGGAGGTGTCATCCGACTCTCCGACGGCACTGCGATATCGGTAGGCGATTCACTTACTACAACAGAATTGTCTACACTCACCTACGATGCACCGGGCACCGAGGACGCGGTTTCTGATCTCGTACTGGAGCTCTCAGATGGTAACTCGACATCGGTAGGCCGAGCATCAATTCTCATAAGTGGAAAAGCGAGAATTGAGGGGGTGGTCGACATCATCCATGGCGACGATGACGGAACCTTCGATGGATACGCTTTCAACAATGTTATCACCTTGTCGGGTACAAATTCAGACGGTGATGCAGTTAGCAAATCCACCACATCAGACGTCTATGGAAATTACTTCTTCGAAGATCTTGATCCAGGAACCTACGCAATCTCCCAGGCGCAGCCAGCCACGGTTCACGATCACGAATCGGAAGCAGGTTCTCTTGGCGGGACGGCAGGCGAAAACGTAATCTCGAATATCGTCATTCCGGCGGGTTCGAGCGAGAGTTACAGTGGATACGATTTCTCGGAATACGCTCCATCCTCACTAACTGGCTTCACCTATCATGACGAGGATAGTGACAGTGCTTTGGATAGTACCGACAATGGCGTCCCGGACGCTGTAATTCGGCTCTCGGGAACAGACGATCGCGGTATACCTATCTCGGCCACAACCACGACGGGCGCCTTTGGATTCTACGAGTTTACGGGCCTGCGGCCTGGTGACTATGTGGTCACCCAAGACCAACCAGACGACTTTCTATCGATGGCTTCGAACGCTGGGACAATCGGCGGTGGCGAGGCAGTCAACGAGATCAATTCCCTTGAACTCGACGCGGGTATCAACGGGAACCACAACGACTTTGGTGAACTCAAGGCGGCGTCTTTGGCAGGCAGCGTCTACGTCGATAATGACTTCGACAAAGCCTTTGACCGAGGAGACTCCGGAATCGAAGGAGTCACGGTCACGCTTACTGGTACGGACATGAATGGAGACAGCGTCTCTTCGACCATGCAGACGGACGCTGATGGTGCCTATCTCTTTGAGGACTTGCTGCCAGGTACTTATCAGATCGCGGAGACCCAGCCGACTACCAGCGGGATTATAGATAGCCGTGAAAACGTAGGTACCTACCAAGGAAATCCGCTACCGATTGTTCGCAACGGTGTGGCCGGTGAAGATGTGTTTACGACAATTGAAATCCGCCAAGATGAACACGGAGAAGGCTATGACTTTACCGAAACTGTGCAATACATCTTGGCAAACGAGTTCGGTAACACCTTGGTGATTGAAGGTACTGAAGGCGACGATACCTTCGAATTCACCGCCGGTGAGACGACTCATACTATCCGCTTTAACGGTGTCGAGCAGACACTTGATGCCTCCGTCATCCATAATGTCCAATTCATCGGAAATGGTGGCAACGACGTCGCAAACTTGAACGGTTGGGAGCACGTCGAGCAAACGACCTTGCGACATCATACAGGTAGCCTTCATTCAGAATGGTACTACGTCCAAGTCTTCCAGACTGAGACCATCAATGCGGACTATGGAGGAGGATTTGACCGCGCATTCATGTGGGATACCGAAGGCGACGATCGATTCAAAGCTACGGAATCCTACGGACGCATGTGGGGCGATGACTACACGAACCAAGCAGATGGTTTCCACCGTCTATATGCTTACGCAAGCACCGGAGAAGACCGGGCTTACTTCCACGACTCCAAGAAGGACGACACCTTCAAGGCCTCGGAGGACGCAGCTCGGATGTTCAGCCGCAAGTACTACAATGTTGCTGAAGATTTCGACCGGGTCTACGCTTACGCCAATAGCGGCGGTGAAGATACGGCAATTCTCTGGGATTCGACTGCCGACAACGATATCTTGGAGGCCAACAGTAGCCGCTTGAGAATGTACAACGATCACTTCTACAACCAGGCGGAAGGCTTTGAAGTGATGAAAGCTCATGCCAACGCTGGTGGTGACAATGACCGTGCCTACCTAGAGGACACCCCAGGCGATGACATCCTGGTCAGTAGTCCGGACAAGGCGGGTATGAGTGGCGATGGCTACAACTTCGTAGTCGATACATTCGAACGAATGTACGCAACGGCATCTACGGGTAACGATATCGCTTACTTGTATGACTCGCCGCTGGATGACAAGTTCTTGGGCTACGACGATCACGCTCGTCTGTACAACGACGATTACTTCCTGCGAGCTGACAACTTTGATCAGGTCGACGCTTACTCCTCCTTCGGTGGCAACGACAAGGCATACTTCTACGATTCTGTAGGGGACGACACTTTGGTTGCACTTGAAAACGAAGTTCGGATGTTCGGCGATGGCTTTGACAACACCAGCCACGGCTTCACCAGAGCATATGCTTGGTCGGAGAATGGCGGCAACGATACCGCGTATCTCTACGATACTGACCAAGCCGACACGCTTGCGGTCTCAGGTGAAATGACTCGCATGTACGGCGACGGCTACTACACGCGACTCAGTGGTTTCTCAGATGTAAACTCCGAGTTCTCCGACATCTCGAATCAAGACCGCGCAGTCGTCTTCGGCTCGATTGGTTCCGAGACCTTAGAGAACGCTGGCGCCGACTTGTCGGCGGTCATTACAGACCATGGTGCGACATATGTCCGCAACGCTGATGCGGTCTTCGGTGGAAGCAACACGGATACCGGCGACGATGACGGCGATGTTGGAGACACCTCTGACGAGTTCTCCTTCTTGCCTGAGAAGCTTGGATAACAAAGACTTCATTGCTTCGAAGACTTCACTGCTTCGATTGCAGAACGAAAGAAGAATGGGCGAACAAGGCTACCTTTCCTTCGGGAATCGTAGCCTTGTTGCCTTTACTGTTGCACCTAATTCACTTTCTCACGTTGCACTTCATATCGCACATGCGGGCGGCTTGATCGTTGCACGCGCAGTCGCGCTCTTTCTGAAAACTCCGCAAAGCGATCTTCCACACGCCCCGCCTCACACTTGCCACGATGGATCCACAAGCAGTAACGCAGGGATAGCGGTTTTTCCCGCGTAATCTCGATTGAATCATGCATCCCAAAGGAAGCTCCCATCCAGCCGTCGGAGCGAACGTGCCAATGCGTCGGATGCCTTGGATTGTCCGGATGATCCATGAAGCTGATGCCTTCTTCGACAAACTGTTGCTTTCCGCTGCTCGTCACGTGAACCTTACCGCTGTAGTCCATCCAGCGGGCTGACTTACCGAATATCTCCTCCTCTCCTTGACGCCCCTCGCTGTCGGTCAGCCGACCTCCCCCGAAGGCAGCGGCAATCGACTTGGAGACTCGCACGGCCAACAAACCAAAGTTTGTTTTCCCCAATGTTGTGCTGCTGCGTGCCGCAGACGGCCTGAACGTCGACTGAATCTCTAGTTCGTACTCGCCTGCTGTGTTGGGCAGGAGTGCAATGACGAGTTCCTGTTCGAGCAACTCCTCTCCCGACTTGCTATACCATCCAAGCAAACATGCCATCGTCGACTGCTCGTCGCCATCCTCGTAGGCCAACCATTGCTTTTGAAGGATCTTTGTCCCTTGACCATTCGCCCAGAAGGATTCGCCTTCCACGTCATGATGAGCGAACCAAACGCTTTGGTGATGATCGTGGTCCGGTGCACCAGGATGCCCCATACGTGTTAAAGAGATTCCCGTTGGCCCACGCAAAGGATAAAGATACGGACGCGGATAATTGTTGCCAAAATTCCACCGTGTTGCTTCATTGCCACCTAACAAGAATACTGCCTCGTGGTTCGCCTCTGGAATAACTTCACATAAAGGCGGGTTTTGTGCAGGTAGGAATTCAGCCCATGCACAAACGGCCACTAGGGAGAGTAAAACTCGGCTGAAATCCTTGAACATAGCTGTAAATCCTTAGGCGTACTTGTTCGTAAGCTGGGGTAACTAATTCGTTAGTGAACTGACATTGTAACAAGAGCAATTGGCGGACCAATTCCCCTGAGTCTGCGAATGAAATTATTGAAAGAGTCCAACAACTAAGACACCGCCTGCCAAGCTATTCGATATTATTCGCGAGCTGCCCTTAGCGGCCCTCGCATTCCTTGGCGGCTCTCGCAAAGGCGCGCGAGGACATCAGACGCCGGCTACCTCGATTGGCTCAAACTGCATGACCAGCGAATTGGCCTCCAGCAGCTCTTTGAGACTGCCCGTGACACATAGGTGGTGGAAGCCAAGGTGTCGAGGCATGAACAGAGGTTGCACCGGTATTTTTTCTCTGTTCAAGACAAATTCCACAATTCTGTTTCGCCCTGAGTAAGCGTCTCTTTCCCATTTCGACGCCTGCTTGTCCACGCAGTTCTTTCCTACGGTACAGTTGATTGCAAATACGGATCGTTGGCCCTTTGTTCCAGCGTAGAAATACTCCGCTTTTGCGCCTATGGCATCGAGCAATTCTTTAAGACTCTGCGACACAAAGGGAACTGTACCTACCTCAAAGTAGTCGAGTTTCGGCGGAATTCTGCTCAAACCAAAGTTGAAGCCACTTTCCTTCACCGCAGATTCAATCGAGCGACCATCACCAAAACCCAGCATGCATGGACCATGTCGAAACGACGAACAATTGCCAAAGTGTTTGTGTTGGCGAATCTTAAAGATTTCGAACCTTTCCGTTTCCGCCAATGAAGCGGCTGTCGGCTTGTTTGCGTGTCCGATCTTCTTAGCGGAAAGCCGTTCCTGCACGTCCACGGGCCCATGGATCTGCTGATCGGCGTATTCGTATTTCAGCCATGGCAATAAAGGCTCGGAGGGAGGTGAATCAGCATACATGCCCGTCCACTGCGCATTGATATATTCTGCGGGGGACTGTTCGATCAAATCCCATGTAACACAATCGGAAAAAACCGAGATGATGCAATGCGACGAATCCCAGGTACCGAATCGGCCTTCTTCCGGCAGCCAAAGCAACAGCCCGGTTGGGTCATAACCACCGGTGCAAGAGCAGATCAAGTCGACAGCCGGAACAAGATATGAGTTCGCTTTTGCTCGATTGGGATCGTCGTCGCAGTTGTCCAAAGAGCCCGTCTCCATCGGAAAACGCTGAATCTCCAGTTCACTGAAATCAAATAGTTCCGTTGCCCCAGCCTCGCAATCCTCATCGGAAAATTGGCGCGGGCGACCGGACTCGTAAAAAGAGACAAGATCTTGTGGAAGGTTTAGATATTGCATTTAGAGCCCCGACCTTAACGGATTGCCGCGAAAGCAAAATAATAGCGGCATGGCAGCAACAATAGTTCTTGACGTCATGGTTCCGGCTCAGGTGAGCGCGATTACTCAGTGGTTTGCCACTCGACCATCGTGAGGTATTCACCATCTTGGTTCAAATACGAAATCAGTAGTTCCAAAATGATTTCCGTCGACTCTATATCGCATGTTCTTATAATGCGTTTACCTCCCTCGGTCGACTCACTGATATTTGCCGACAATGGCTGAAGTGTCCCATCTTCCAACTCGGCGTTTGCAGAAACGGTAATGAGCTTGTGATTCTCTAGAAAGAGAGTTCCTTGCCCAACTCCGACGCTAACAGAAAAATCTTGATTCCCCCATGGGAGTTGGCTAACTCCTTCTCGGATCGCTTGCACCGTCGGCTCCGGAATTTCCGTTGATACTGGCCTTGCATTTGCGTCCGTCTGATCGTCGACGTAGGTCCAAAATTTGAACCTAGTGTCGTTTGGGTCGCCGAAGAGTGTCTTTGCGGTTTCTTCCCGGATTGCATCCATCTCAGCTTGCACCTCCGCCTTCGGACTCGTGCAGCCCACGCAGACGAAGATGAAGCAGTGGGCTAGGAGGAAAAATCTCATTTCAGGTTACTCAGTGATTTGTTTCGTGATGGTTCGGGTAGATACAGAGTCTACGCACTCAAATGTATTCGACTCTTTGAATTCCGCCGGGCTTGCAATGCATTGTGCAAGATTCGGACTTGTAGCAGAAGTTCCGTACGTCGTTGTCTTCTGATGAAAAGCTACCTTATGGCCGCACACACACTCACCAGGGGATTCAAGCCTTAGTTCTATCATATCGTTCGATTTTCATTCGCCGAAACCTGTGTTTTTCAAACCTTACTGCGAATCGAAGCCCACGGAGTTCGCCCGGATGGCCTGAGCAAGGCAGATACACAAGACAGGAGGCTGCGTGGGGATACAAAGCACATCAAGATGCGCCTCCCGACCATCGCAAACCCACCTTACATTTGGTTGTTTCTTGGCAGCCCAGCCTTACATACGTAGCTGCTTGTGCTAGGATGTTCCCTTCGAAAAACAATGAGAAACAAGGGAGTTCTTGTGAAACAAGCGACACTGAAACAGAAGATTCGATATCGGTTTGACTCTTTTATGGCACGCGGTGGTGCGTCGATTTTTCTCAGCCTGCTTTTCGTATTCCTTGGTGCACTCCTGCTGCTTGGAATATTGCGAGGAATTATCTTTGCCTTGAATCCCGAGCTAGCCGTTCAATGGGATAAAAACTTTGTGGACAACGTCTATATCGTTTTCATTCAGCTCATGGATCCTGGCAACATGGCCCAAGATATCGACTCGGGGACTCCCTATCGCCTAGTCGCGATTCTTGGCGGGACCGCAGGCGTCATCATGCTGTCCGCCTTAATCGCTTTCATCACGACCGCTTTGGATCAGAAAATCAGTGAACTAAAACGTGGGCGCAGCAAAGTCATCGAGGACGATCATACGCTCATTCTAGGTTGGAATGAGCAGCGGGTGATTGAAATTATTCGCGAGCTAATTATCGCCAACGAAAGTGAGGATGATGCTTGCGTCGTGATCCTCGCCGATGAAGACAAAGAGCACATGGATGATATTCTGCGACTAAGGCTGCCAAGCACTCTTTCGACACGAATTGTGACTCGCAGCGGCGACATCTCGTCACTTGCGAGCCTAGATATTGCTTCCACTGAAACCTGCAAATCCGCAATTGTTTTGGCCACTTGCAATGACGCGGATCCAACTGAAGCCAAAGAGGCCAGTGACGCGCATGTCATTCAAACAGTACTGGCCATCACAAGACATCGTGAGAACACTGATGAATTTGCGATCGTAGTTGAGATTTTTAATCAAACCTATCGTGAAGTTGTCGAAAAGAATTTTCCTGACCAAGTGGTGACGGTGAACACACTTGATATTCTCGCAAAGATTCTAGTGCAGACGTCTCGCTCTGTTGGCCTGTCCGTAGTTTATAACGAAATCCTGAGCTTCGACGGCTGCGAAATGTATTTCCATGGAGCAGATTGGAATGGTGTCACGTTTGCCGAACTCCCCTTCCGCTTTCCTGATGGTGTCCCTTTAGGCATCCGAGCTGCCGATGGAAGCCTAAGCCTGAACCCGGCGACAGATGTAGTACTCAAAGACGACGATGAGATCTTGATCCTCGCCGACGACGATTCCACCATTGAATTTAAGGCAGCCAGTGTTGCCCAACCTAAGGATTACGATCTCGAGGGCAGTCGCCAGCAGCAAGGCGTAGAGAAAGAACTCATCCTAGGTTGGACCGAAAAGGCTCCAATCGTGCTGCGCGAGTACGCAGATTATGTGAACGAAGGTTCCCGCATCGATGTGATGCTGAGTGATCCTACTGAGAAGAACATCAGCGAGATCAAAGCGCTGGACGAGGAGTTAGAGGATATTTCAGTCCAGCTTATTGAAAGCAACAGACTGAACCGAGACGATCTCATGTCTGTCGAGCCGTTTACCTATGACAACATCATCATTCTGGCTGGCGGACAAGAAGGCATGGATTCTCGCCAAGTGGACTCAGAGAATATCGTCACGCTGCTCATGCTCAGGGAAATCTTTCGAGGAAATCCAGACCAAAGTGGACGTACCAAGCTAATTACTGAAGTACTAGACTCTCAAAACTCACCGCTTGTTGCCGAAGCTGGCGTAAAGGATGTGATTATTTCTAATCGATTGGTGAGTATGATCCTGGCCCAAGTTTCGGAGAGCACGGGAATCAAGGATGTTTATGACGACATTTTTCAAGAAGATGGCTCGGAGATATATCTAAAACCGGCAGCACTTTACTTCAAGAGTCTACCCGCCGATTTCACTTTCGCGGACATGATCCGAATCGCCCAAACACGCGGAGAAATCTGCCTTGGCGTGAAGATCAAAGCAGATGAGAACAATGCTGACAGTAATAATGGCGTTCAGCTCATACCGCCCAAAGACAAGTCGTTCCGTCTTACGGAGATAGACAGCCTTGTTGTCTTGTCGGAAGACGAGACTTAGCACTCGAACCCTTGTCTTGCGCGAGTCAGATTCGCGCTGCTATAATTGTACTCAGCGACTCCAAGGCTATTGTTTGTCGATGCTTATTGTGTCTGCCGTTTTCGCATTCAGTTCATTGGCGATAACGGACAACTCTGCTGCGAGTGCCGCTGCAGCCTGCTCTCGTATGAGCCAGAATATAAAGAACAAAACACCGATCGTCGGGATTGCTAGGACGAGGGACATAATACAAAAGACAATTCCGAGCAGTCCCAAATACGTATTCATGCCAATTCGAACTGCGACCTTCCCGCCCTTCGGTATGACAAGAATCTCTCCGACGCCGGTTAGTAGGGATGAAGTTCCTTGCAAGCCAGTAAACTCCCAGGTTGCTGCGTCTTGTTGGTGAATATTGCCGCCACGGCAGCGAAGACTATTGCTGATCCACCCAGCAACCTCGTCAACCGATGCATTCTCAATCTCAATATTGCGTACAAGCATACCTCGCCTCTGAGCATTTCGCAAAAAGCAGATGGTGTAACATTGCAATCGCGCATCGTCAAGTTAAAAACCTCTTTTCGAAAACTCGAAAGCGTTGGTATGCGAGCCCTCCGGTGCACTTATCGCAACTATTCCCTTCATCCAACGATCACCATCGATGAAAAGATGGACGAGTTGGACGACGATATTTTGCCTTTGGAATTTGTTTTAGCCAAAGGCATCCACATTCGAATTAACAGGGGTCCGGTGCCGGACAAACGATGCAGGTATATCGACGATCTCTGCGTGACCACGCGAGATTTCGCCAAAGACAAAGGCTATGACAACGGAATCTGCCCAGGGATTCGGCAGACGACTCTTGGTCAACCATGGCAAACCCCTAGATCAACTGCGAACCCATTGAGATGGACGAGTTGCTTATAAGCCTACGCCGTACTTGGCAAAGCACCATAGCTTGACACAACAACTTGGCAGCTTCGGCGACTACGGCTACTATATGAAGCACTTCATGAAATGAATCTGTACAAAACCCTGCCTTAGATGCGCTTTCGACAGAAGCAGTCTGAATGCCTGGCATGTTATCAACGGACAATTGACTGGGGCGCTCAGTCAGTCCACAGGAAAGAGCGGAAGCCTTAACCGCCCCAACGACCAATTTGCAAAGGCTTCGAGCT
>JBCCEO010000189.1:0-11432 GCA_039030255.1 Planctomycetota bacterium
CGAAAAGCCGATTCGCGGCGAGGAACTGCCCTCTGAAGTCATCTTGGCTCTCATCCTAGCGAAACTCACATCAGACGCCGAATTGAATCTTGGGACAATCGAGCAGGCTGTGGTAACTGTCCCGGCTTTCTTCAACGAACCTTGTCGCAAGGCAACGATGGATGCAGGCCGAATCGCTGGCATGGAAGTTCTGGACATCATCAATGAACCAACCGCAGCTGCAATTACTTATGGCGTTGAAAAGGGGTTTCTTAGTAAGAGCGGAGAAAGCCAAGAAAAAGAAGTGATTCTCGTTTTCGATCTCGGCGGCGGTACTTTCGATGTAACCGTAATGGAGATTGAAGGCAAGCAATACACTGCAATTGCTTCCGCCGGAGACGTCTACTTGGGCGGTATCGATTGGGATAATCGCATCGTGGATTACGTCGCCGAAAAGTTTCAGACAGAGTATGGGCGTGACCCTAAAGAGGATCCTGGAGCTGCCGAAGAGCTGCTGCAAAAAGCGATTCAAGCAAAGCACTCACTGACGGCTCGCGAGGAAGTCACCATTCACTTTCAACAAGGTGGCGATCGCCTTCGGTGCCCATTGTCACGTGCTGAATTCGAAGACATCACCCGCGACTTGCTAGATCGAACGCACTTGACACTCAACGTCGTCCTCAGTGAAGCCAATATGCAGTGGAGTGACCTCACGAGAGTGCTGCTAGTAGGGGGATCGACTCGCATGCCAGCCGTGGCAACCATGCTTGAGGAATTATCAGGGCTGGAAGTTGATCGCTCATTATCTCCGGATGAAGCAGTTGCAAATGGAGCTGCAATTTACGCAGGGTTGGTGCTAAACACGGGTGGTCAGCAAGAAGGAATGACTGTCACAAACGTTGCCTCACATATTCTGGGCGTACTCGGAACAGAGAACACAACGGGAAGAAAACGCCGGGGAATAATGATTCCGCGGAACGCACGTCTGCCAGCCAAGGCCACTCGAAAATTCTCGACAGCGAAAGATGGCCAGGCACGTGTCTTTGTCGAAGTCGTCGAAGGGGGAGACGACTCCGGAAACAACGCGACGCTTATTGGAACTTGTATCGTCGAAGGTTTACCACCTGATTTGCCCAAGCTTACACCAGTAGAAGTAACCTTTCAGTACGAAAGTAATGGAAGACTAAATATTTTGGCGCAGCTACCCACCGTTCAGATGCAAGCTGCTCTTTCATTGAATCGAGCTGCGGGGCTGTCCGAGGAAGAAATCGCTAGCTGGAAGAAAAGAATCGAAGATGGCTTCGGCGATGACTCAGTACAAATTCCAACCATAGAACCTGAGGCAGCTAAAAGCGAAGCACAAGACGCAGCTTCTGAGAGCAAGCCAGCGGCTCCAAGTGCTCCTCCAGCGGAAGATGACGACGACGATATTCCCATGTTGGAAGCGCCAGATGATTCGTCAGCTCAAAATGCGGCCGCCCCTGGAAAGGAATCTGCTGCGGAGAACCAAGCTGCACAGGAGGAAGCCGTTGAGGAAGTCTTGCTGGTGCAGTGTCCTGGATGCTCTAAGGAATTGCAGATTCCCACTTCATACATGGACAAGGAATTTGAGTGCTCCTGCGGGCAACTATTGCTTATCACAACGTAACCGCAATAGACGGTGAATTATATCTTCAAGCTGCCCTATCAACTTGAAGCTAAGCTACCTAGAACTACGGCGAACAACCCACTGCAAGTTCTGCGTCGATCTGGTACTATAGTTCTGCGGTGAGACCTGAAGCCTCATCTTCATTTTTTGCGTCGTTTCCCCCGCGCAGCAATTTCGTCAAAAAATGTCCGAAGAATTCGATCCGTATCATATTTGGCTTGGCATTCCGCCAGATCAACAGCCCCCGAATCACTACCGATTGCTTGGGCTAGAACTCTACGAATCCAATGCCGATGTGATTGACGCCGCCGCAAGTCGCCAGACGGCCTACTTGCATACGCTCGCTTCTGGCCCCAATCGCAAGGCATCGCAACAGATCCTTACCGAAGTTGCAGCCGCTCGAAGGTGCCTGCTCGACGCAACGGCCAAAGCAACTTACGACGAACAATTACGCTCGTCTCTCGCGCCTGCGAATCCACCAGCTAGTGCAGCCGAAAAATCGAGTCTGTCTAGCCCGACTCCGAATCCCGCTAAGGCTTCATCGCCAAACGTAGTAGGCAGTGACGCGGCACAAGCCCCGCGTCCAAAATTCAACATGGAAAAGCCGTCAAAGGCTGAACAACGCGCGGCTAAGAAACGCAAGGGAAAGAGAGAATCAGCGGAAGAACCTCTCGAGACAAAAACGCCATCATCCGAACGACGTGCCTCACGCCGGAAAAAGTCGAACTTCAATCCTCTCATATTGAGCATCGGGTCGGGCACCATTTTGTTGGTTTGCATCATCTATATCATTGTCAACAAAACTAGCCCGCCTCCCAAAATTGCACCCGAGATAAACGAAAGGAAAGTTGGCGTTAGCAGTGGTCTGCCCCAGATTGATATGGGGACAACGCCCAAACAGGGCAACAAACCGGATGCAACCGGCAAGCAAGCAGGCAACGCAAATCCCGGGAACAAGAATCAAACTGCAGGCAAAGGCAGCGCTAAAAAAAATAAAAACAACACCCCTAAGAATCAGGGGAATACCAACAAAGGAAACGGCAGCAACGGAAACGCCAAAAAAGGCAGCGCGTACGCGAGTCCCAACAATAAACAATCAGGGGGCAAAAACGGCGGTCCAAACACGCCAAAAAACAATCAGCAAAATCCAGAAGACGAATCGAAGTAGAGTCTCGAGTTCGAGAACGCGTACACTAGACCCAATCTCATTTGCAAGACGTAGAATGCTAACGAAGTTCCTCGGTAGACTTCGAAACTCGTTCTTACAAGTCTTACAACTCCCAGTTGCTCCTAAAACTACCGAAGGCTGGCAACCATCTCAGCGAAGCCATGCTGGCGAGAGGTACCCCACTCCCTCGCTGCGGTGCCGTGTTGCTTGAAAGTTGTAACTGCACGTCATTCTGCGACAATAATATCGGGCAACCAAGTGTCTTCGGCAGAAAACGCTTGGACGAATCGCACAATGGTTACTCTTTCTCTGCCTTGGTTGCTTTGAAGGAAGTGTCTCAAACAATTCAGGAGCGAATATGAAACGCCGAAACGCAATACTCGGAGCACTTGTCCCGATAGCCATTGGAGGCCCATTGGCGAGTGCGAATGCGCAGGAAAAAGAGAATGAAGAGCAGGATTCGCGAAAGCAACTTCTTCTGCAGCGTAGTGCGGTGCTGCAAGAACGAGTTGAATTGATCCAATTTCAATACGATGCCGGAGGCGTATCGCTGGAGAAGCTCATCAAAGCCCAGAATGAATACTTGTTGAGCCAACTCGATTTACGAGATACGCGTGCGGCAAAGATGGAACTATTACTCAAACGCTTCCGAGGTTTGCAGCAATTAGAGGAAATTGCGAGTAAGAAGCACGAAGCCGGAGTGACATCCCTAGACGAAGTCCTGTACGCCAAAGCATGTAGACTCGAGGCTCAAATCGCACTTCTTGATGCTCGCAACGAGTGAAAAATTTAGCATGACATCGCGCATTGATTTCACTCGTTGCCGTTATGCTTAAGGATTGCCGATACAAATTAGCTTGCTGTCCGTCCTGACCAGCAAGAAATCTTTGCTGACCAAAGGGGTTGCACGTGTCATATCGTTCAACTGGATTGAGCCAAGTTCGCGGAAACTGGAGCTTGCAGCCAACACGGTAAGCGTTCCGTCTTCCGCAATTCCAATTAGCTTTTCCCCTGCGATAACTGGAGAACTAGAAACTGGCGCACTACCTGTTCGTTGGCTCCACAACGTTTTTCCATTTGGCAACTCAACGCAACTCACGACACCATTATCGTCCCACAGAAACATCAGATTGTCTTTGACGACCGGAGTTGGAACATAAGGAGCTGAGCGGTTGATTCGAAACTTGACTTCGTGCTCGCCTTCTAGATCGACGGCATACAAGATGTTTCCTCCGCCACCCGAGCCTTCGGTACCGATCGCCAACCCCGCAACGGCGAGCGGGCAGGAAACGCAACGTTTCTGGAACACGTTTTGATTCCACATCGGAGCGCCAGTTTTCAGCTCCAGAGCAAACAGACCATCACCTGTGTTGCTGAAGAGCAAAGCATCCTTGCCATCGATAGTGGTATATTGGGTAGGAACACCGTAGCAAACGCGTCGTGTCGTTCTCGGCGTCTCCCAGATTCTCTTACCTGTATTCGCATTGAGCGCGATGACGGAGCTTTCGCCCGGCTGTTGCCCTCCGCGCAATTGCTCGCCCTGCTGGCTATTGAACAAAACTAGAGTATCCCCAAAAAGGGCTGGTGAAGCTCCATAGCCATGCTGGCTTTGAAAGCTCCCCAAGTTCACACTCCAATTCTCCTTAGAACCATCTAGTGAATAAGACTTGACGGTGATATTCGACGGAGCGCCCCAGACGACGTAGATTGCGTCGTCCCCGATGCAAGGCGTTGGAGAAGCGTAGCTACTGCGTCGGTGCATTCGGTGCGATTCAAGCGGCTCTGATTTCTGCCACAGCTGCTTACCACTCTTTGCATCAATACACATCAGATTCCGCTTACCAGTGTTCGCATCTGCAGATTGAATATAAATCTGTTCGCCTTTGATGACCGGAGAGCCGTTTCCGCCGCCAGCTAAAGGTATTGTCCAGGCGATGTCCGTCTGTTGCCAGGGAATCGGCACATTGCATTGGCTTACGATACCTGTTCCATTCTCACCACGAAAACGAAGCCAGCTACCGGTAGGTTCGTTAGCATACGAAGAGTTAATCGTAAGAAGGGTAATGGAGAGTGCGACGGAAAACACAACCGAATAGCGAATTCGAGATACCATTTTGCAGTTTCTCTCGGCGATGAAGGTGGGGGCGGTCTTGCGAAATAACTTAGGCTTTCTTCAGGATGGCTCGCAAAGCCGACATTTCGCGAAGAGCGATTCAGTCGACTGGATGCGAAGAGCAATATTATGGCCCAACAGCAGCCCTACTTTCCACCGCTTTTCAAGAAATACGCCAGAATCACAAACAACAAGCGTTCGAATTGATTCAGTAGCGAAAGCGTGTGAAGCAAACGCCATAGGCAGACCACGTCTTCGTTTGATTGCTAACCCGGCAAATTCAGTATGCCTTGAAGTCGGAAAGCGGCCACTCAGCGCGAGATTCACATTGGCCTCGATTCGCAGGGCCCGTTCAAGATGCCGAGAAAATATCGCTCAGGGATTTCGTTATCCCCAAGCGTATTCGTGACGCAGATTTTTTTGTTAGACGGTCGGTCCTAGGCAGCTTTTCGCTGTGCAATCTCAAAGTAATTTGAAATGCACCGAATCACACTCTGCTGCTCCTCAAACGTCAACTCAGGGAAGATCGGCAAGTGTAAGATTTCTCGCGAAGCCTTCTCGGTTTCCGGCAAACTCCCTTCTTGATAGTCCAAATCCTGATAGCACACCTGTTGGTGCAAAGGAATTGGATAGTAGATCTCTGAACCGACCCCATGAGCCTGCAAGTGCTCGCGAAGCGCGTCTCTACCGCCGCCAGAAATACGCAGGCTAAATTGATTCCAAACGTGATAAGCAACGGGATCTTCATACGGAAGCTCAACACATCCCTCTTGAACAAGGCCAGTTTCTTGGAGCAATTGCTTGTAATTGCTTGCGTTTGCTCGTCTTGCGTTCGTATAGTCGGCCAAGTGCTTGATTTTCACCAAGAGGCCCGCCGCTTGAAAAGTATCCAGCCGACTATTGATCCCAACTTCAGAATGGTAATAGCGAGGACGCATTCCGTGCCCCGAAAGTAGCCTGAGGCGATCAGCAAGGATGTCATTTCCCGAAACGAGCATTCCGCCATCACCGAAACCACCTAAATTTTTCGTAGGATAGAAGCTAATACATCCTACTTGCCCCCAACTCCCAACCGGACGACCATGGTATGCAGCTCCGATTGCCTGCGCGGCATCCTCCACAACGGGTATCTCCCGCGTAGCAGCAATCTTACAGATCTGATCCATCTCGGCAGCCTGGCCAAAAAGATGGACCGGAATGATGGCTCTTGTTTTTGAGTTGATTTTGGCTTCGATGGCCTGAGGATCAATGTTGTAAGTCCGCGGATCGATATCGGCGAATACGATTTTGGCTCCTAGACGTGAAACACAACTTGCCGTAGCAAAGAAGCTGAAGCTCGGGACGATGACTTCATCCCCAGGTCCAATCCCAAGTGCCATTAGAGAAAGCAGCAAAGCGTCACTTCCAGATGCACAACCGACTGCAAATTCGGTGTTGCAAATCGTGGAAACTTCTTTCTCCAAAGTGCCGACTGGCGGGCCAAATAGAAACCTTCCAGAGTCATAGACTTCCGCTAAGGCTTCGAGTACTTCATCTCGAATCGGTTTGTTGGAGCGGGAAACATCCAGTAGAGGCACTGGATCTACAGCAGAAGACTGGGCAGCATTGCCTGACATAAGGTCATCCTTGACCATAAGAGTTTTGTATTAGCCCGCGAATGGGCCTGACGATTTAATTCCTGCTTTCAACCGTACGAAATCGTGCGACCTAACAAGCGGCTTCTTGTGACGGAGAGCGCAACAAACGGATCGCAACAAACGGATCGCAACAAACGGATCGCAACAAACGTAGCAGAAAGCGTGGATGGTCTTAAGCTAACGGTTTTGACTGCAACGAGTCAAGATAAACCCCAAGCCTCTTGAATTTATCAATTCAAAGAAAAAACCTTGTTCTTTTCCAGTCGATGATCTTTCAAACCTAATACTCTCACTAGCAAACTTCGAAACTTCTTCAATTGCCAGCGTTGCTAGCTTTGTGAACGCCGCCCATTTCTACCCTGACTTTCATGAACCAAGAATATTTCCATTCACTACGGCGGCTTGCCGTTTTCGCGGGCATGAGCGACCATTCATTACATATGCTGGTCTTCAATGCCCAGCTAATTGAGAGAGCTCCACATGCCAGTTTCTATGAAGAGGGCCAGCAAGGAGACTGCTTCTACGTCCTTCTCGAGGGAGCCGTAGAATTAAGCTTACCGTCGCCACGTGGAAACGTACTTCTGACACGCATGTACGAGGGAGATTGCTTCGGTGAAATGTCTTTGCTGGACTTGATGCCCCGCTCCACCAACGCCACCGCCATCAACGATAGTTTCGCTCTTGAAATTGACCGTAAGAGTCTGCATTCGCTGTTCAACCACGATCTGGAACAATATGCGATCATCATGATGAATATGGGCCGCGAGGTAAGTCGCAGAATGCGCGTGACCGAAAAACGAGTCATCGAGCGGGCCAAGCCTGCTCCCTACATTAACATGACATAGCGTTTGAGTAGCAAAGCTTCCCTCTATTCTGGCTACTCCAAATCACACCAAGCAGTTGTTTAGCGAATCTTAGCGAATCGCCTTGTCGGGAAGCTCTCCTTTGATCCCTTCATCCATCGGCATGGTATCTTGTTCGATTCCATTCGCGGCCATCAGCTCCGCCAACTGCGTTGACAACTCCTGAATTCGTTCTTTTTGCGCCGGTTCGTTGATCAGGTTCGAAGTCTCCATAGGGTCGTTTGCGATGTTGTAAAGTTCGGCCATGTGACGGTCCGCTCCGCCGTCACCATGGGGATAGCGAATGAGTTTCCATTGGTCCGTACGAATGCCACGTACATTTGGAGTGTAAGGGAATTGTTTTTCGTAGTTGTAATGATAGAACCAAGCTCTACGCCAATCGCGATCGCCGTCATTCAGCATGGATACCATCGACTTACCATGGACATCCTTCATTGGTTCCGCCCCAGCCAATTCGCATATCGTGGGTGCAATATCTTCGTTGAGCACCTGCTGAGACACGCGCTTAGACTTTCCGTCGTTCATTTTTGGGAACCGCATCAAGAGTGGAACACGAATACTGGCCTCATGCATCGTGCGTTTGTCGACCATACCGTGTTCACCCTCGAGCAAACCATTGTCGCCCATAAAAATGATGACTGTATTGTCGAGCTCTCCACGATGTTCTAACAGTGCCAACAGACGTCCCATGCTGTCGTCGACACTGAGAATCGTGCCCCAGTAGGCGCGAACCATATTCTGGAAATCCATTACGCCAGCAGCCGAGGTGTCGGGGAAGTCTTTGCGCCAGTCAAAGATCGGCCCATAAATGCCGTGCCAAGTCGTCAGACGCTTCTGCAACCACTCCGGCTTGTCGCCAAGCTCAAAAGCGGAATGCGGATAATTTACCTCAACGTGGTCAAAAGCATCTTCATATTTCTCCTCGGGAAAATAGAAGCTATGCGGAGCCTTGTGACCAAGCATTAACATCCATGGCTTGTCGGCCGACTGCGTCTCAATCCAGTCCTCAGCCATATCGGTCACCACATTGGTGTAGTATCCTTCGACGACCTTGCGCCCTTGACCGTTGAAGTTAAAATCGGTGTCAAAATACTTACCTTGGCCTTTGTGGGTAACAAAGTGATTGAAGCCTGGTCTCGGATCGTCATTGTTCTCACCCATGTGATACTTGCCGATGTAAGCCGTTTCATACCCAGCGGCCTGCAAGCGTTTGGGAAACGTATCCATGTCATCGGGATACTCGGTAAAATTGTTCGTTACGCCATGAGCGTGCGCGTAAAGGCCACTGAGTATCGACGCCCGACTTGGCGAACAAAGGCTGGTCGTGCAAAAACTGTTTTCGAACAGCAGCCCTTCGGTGGCCAAGCGATCGATATGCGGCGTCTTCAAATGCGGATGCCCCATGCAGCTGAGTGCGTTGTAACGAATGTCATCACAAAGCACGAGCAAAACGTTTGGTCGTTTGTCATTCGTATCCGCTACCAACACGCGCGGAGTCGCGACAAAAAGCTGGCAAAAAATCGCCAAAAGGACGATTCGAACAAAAATGGTGGTAGCAAACATGCATTCCTCACTACTATCAAAACAACAACAACCAATTCCAATTTTGGCCAAGAGTATAACGAAAAAATTGACGGTCTATGGATTTTGGAGGGCAGCCAGTTTTTTTCCAAGATCAGACCGAATCCTTCGAATAAAGTCCATGCTTAGTTGTGACACCTGAGCGAGACGCTTCACGCCACCTAAAAATGGCCAAAGAACGGACGACTAGAAAACTGGCATCTGAAAATAAATGCCATCAACAAGAGGAGAAACCTTGATGCGATTGATGCTGCTACTGAGCCTGCTCGCCACTGTCGGCTTTCAAACAGGCTGCAATTTTCCAAGATTTGAGCACGAACGCGTTGATCGCCGTGAGTTCGAGACTTCGCCACTCAACTCTGTCGACATTTCAACGTTTAATGGTGGGATTGAAGTAGTACCACACGACCGACCGGTCGTCGAAATGGAGATCACTTTCAAAGGCTATGGCGAAACCGAAGAAGCTGCCGTGGCAAACTGCGAGGCTCTTTCCTGTGAGCCGACTGCAGAAGAAGGCGTTCTGTTCTTGAAAGCTGAGAAACCGGCTGGACATTGGATGGCTCATGCTTCATTTAAGCTAAAAGTCCCAGCCAACGTGGATATCAAAGCCACGACAAGCAACGGCCGTGTAACGATCAAGGATCTCGCGGCGAACGTGGATGTGCATACTAGCAACGGTACAGTGACGCTTGCCAACGTCGCAGATGCGAAAGTCAAAACGAGCAATGGTCGAATTGAAGTGAGCAATGCTGCTGGAACAGTAAACCTTGGCACAAGCAACGGTAGCATCAAGTACTCTGGCATGATGGTCGGCAAGGAGAACCGCATGACCAGCAGCAACGGAACGATCAAACTTGAGTTGAACCCATTGCTTGCCACCAAGGTTGAATCCCGTACGTCAAACGGAAAAATCAAATGCTCCCTGGATAAGCAGTTAATCACGAAGGAAAGCAAACGTGCACTCGAAGCCATCTTAGGTAGCGGAGATCCAAAGGGCGAAGTTACCGAGGTCTACATCAAGACGTCCAATGGTTCCATCTCGATCGATCCCTTGCAGACTAGCGATGAGTCCATTGAAATTGGTTCGGATCAAGTAGCAGAGGCTAGCTTGGATGCTGAAGTAAACTCCGAAATAAGCGTTGAGCTCGAATCTGACCTTGGACTTTAATCTCCAGGCACATTCGCATTCTTGACATCCTACTGAAATTGCTTGATGACATCTTCAATGACGTCATCCAAGCACTTTTCAGGCTCCCAGTCGATGAGAGCTTTTGCTTTGTCGATGCAAGGCACTCGACGCTGCATGTCTTCGAACCCTTCGCCGTATACGGACTCGTAACTTGCGGTTTGAAGCTCCGAAGCACTGTTAGTCTTCGCAAGAATTCGTTCGGCCAAGGCTCGAATTGAGATCTCTTCCGTGGAACCAAGGTTTACAACTTGCCCACGCGCTTGTTCGCATTTTGCAAGACCAACCAAACCGCGAACAACATCGTGCACGTGGCAAAAACAACGCGATTGTGCCCCATCGCCATGCACTACCAGAGCTTCTCCGCGAAGTGCTTTGGCGACAAAATTGGGAACGACCATCCCGTACTGGCCCGTCTGCCTTGGCCCAACGGTGTTAAAGAGCCGCACAACGACAACCGGCAACTTGCTCGACTTCCAATAAGCCATAGCCATAAACTCGTCGAGCGCCTTGGCACAGGCATAAGCCCAACGATGCTTTGTGGTTGGCCCAGCCAAACGATCGCCATCTTCCTTGAATGGTGCTGAAGTCGACTTGCCGTACACTTCTGACGTCGACGTGAGCAGCACGGGCTTACGGTAACGATTCACCTGCTCCAGCACGATCTGTGTGCCACTGACAATCGTGTCGATTGTTTCGACGGGTTGCTCCATGATCAGCTTTACGCCAACTGCCGAAGCAAGATGGAAAACCGCATCGCTTGCCCCAACCGCCTCATGTACAAGCTCGCGATCCGTCACGCTTCCAATCAGCAGACTTAAATTTGCGTTGGACTCCAAGTGCTGCACATTGGCGATCTTTCCCGTAGAAAGGTCATCAAGCAGAGTGACTTGATGCCCCGCGGCAAGTAATGCTTCCGCAAGGTGTGACCCAATAAATCCGCAACCGCCAGTGATCAAATAACGCATAACAAGATTTTCAACACGTATAAAACCTAAAGTGAGCTTTCCATTAGCTGACACAAGAATAAAGGGAACCGTCTATTTTCGCTATCAACCTGTTAGCTTCTGGCTAGAACTTACGAAGGTAGACGACAGTTGTAGCAATTAGGAGCATAGCGACAGACCAAAAGATTGCCGAAAAGCCCATCCAATCCCCCAAGAACCCAAGCACAGGCAAAAAACAACAATCAGAAATACCTCTTGATTACTTTACTCGCACGCACGCACGCACGCACGCACGCACGCACGCACGCAC
>JBCCEO010000190.1:0-11428 GCA_039030255.1 Planctomycetota bacterium
CCGGTATTGGATCAGCTGTCCAAAGACGGAATCCGCTTCGAGCATTGTTATTCGCAACCCATCTGTACGCCTTCACGCGTCAAGCTGATGACAGGCATGTACAACGTTCGGAACTATGCAGTATTCGGACTGCTTGAGAAACAGCAGCGAACCTTTGCTCAAATTCTCCGCGAATCCGGATACGCAACGGGCATTGTGGGCAAATGGCAGCTGGGAAAAGACGCCTCCCTGCCCGACCATTTCGGTTTTGACGAGCACTGTTTATGGCAGCTGCTTCGTCGCCCCTCGCGCTATGCTTCGCCTGGTTTGGAAATCAATGGAGTCGAGAAGGATTTTCCTGGAGGATACGGTCCCGATGTCGTTGCAGACTATGCCTGCAACTTTATCGAAGAACACAAGGAAGGTCCATTCATGCTCTACTATCCAATGATCATTACGCATTGCCCCTTTGAGCCAACTCCAGATTCTGCAGACTGGGACCCAAGTAGCAAGGGCTCGAAAACCTATAAAGGCGATGCCAAGTACTTTGGCGACATGGTCACTTATATGGACAAGATCGTCGGACGCATCCTAAAACAACTAGAAGCATCCGGTGTACGCGAAAACACGATTGTGCTCTTCACTGGCGATAACGGCACAGACACTCCTGTTGTCTCCATGATGAATGGTCGCAAGGTTGTCGGCGCAAAGGGAACTACGCCTGACGCCGGCTGCCGCGTTCCCTTCATCGCCCATTGGCCTGGGCAAACGCCAGCTGGGAAGGTAAGTCAGGATTTGGTCGACTTCAGTGACTTCCTACCCACGCTTTGCGAAGCCGCAGGAGCCAAACTGCCAGAGGATCGCCCTCTCGACGGCCGCAGTTTCCTACCTCAACTAAAGGGCGAGAAAGGCAATCCCCGCGACTGGATCTACGTCTGGTATGCTCGCAACGGTGGGCCAAAAGGCAAAGAGTTTACGCGCAACCAACGTTACAAGCTTTACGGTTCGGGCGAATTCTACGACATCAAGAACGATGTGCTAGAAAAATCGCCGCTGGCCGTTGCAGCCCTTTCGGAAAAACAAAGCGAAGTCAAATCCATGCTGCAGTCCGCTCTCGACCAGTACGCCGAAGCGCGTCCTGAACGCTTTGGCTCCTGGGCCGCGCGCGAAAAAAAGGCGAAGGAAGAGGCCAAGGCTAAGAAAGAAGCCGAAAAGGCCAATCAGAAAAAACGCAAGCTGAAAGCGAACGACGGGAACGACTCCTAGTCCCGAAAAATCGGCTCGTATTCTGCAAGTAACCTGCAAAAAAATGGACTCGTCATGCCGCGCCTCTTCAGTTTCCTACTGCTGATTTTCGGCCTCTGGTGCATTGCAGGTTTGGCGTCCAACCTAGCGAGGGCGGATTCTCGGCCCAACATCGTGATCTTATTGGCCGACGACCTCGGCTGGGGCGACGTTGGCTATCACGGCAGCAATATTGAAACGCCGAACATCGACAAACTGGCCTCGCAAGGAACAAGGCTTGAGAATTTCCACGTAGCACCCCTATGTTCTCCAACAAGAGCCGGATTGATGACCGGCCGTTGGCCGATTCGCTACGGCATGGGTGAAGCCGTCATCACCCCCTGGCGCCAATGGGGATTGGACATCCAGGAGCGCACTCTGGCCAACATGCTTGCTTTTGCGGGCTACAAGCGGTGTGCGGCAATCGGAAAATGGCACCTCGGGCATTTCGAAAAACAGTACTTACCGCTGAAACGCGGATTTACCGAGTTCTATGGGCACTACAACGGAGCCTTCGATTACTTTACGCACGAGCGCGAAGGACAATTGGACTGGCACCGCAACTGGGATACTTCTCACGACCAAGGCTACTCGACCGATCTGATTGGTCGCGAAGCAGTTCGTTTTATTCGAAGCTCTAAACAGGGCGAACCCTTTTTTCTTTACGTGCCCTTCAACGCTCCGCACGATCCGATGCAAGCCAAGGAGGAAGACTTAGCCAAGTACAGTGACATTGAAGACCGAAATCGCCGAGCGTTCTGCGCGATGGTCGATTGTATGGATCAAGCAATCGGGCAAATTCTGGCTGCGCTCGACGAGATGAAACTTGCTGACAACACGCTTGTGCTTTTCATGAGTGACAATGGCGGCATCACTCACTGGGCCGACAACACTCCTTGGCGAGCAGGAAAGGGAACCGTCTATGAAGGCGGTATACGTACTCCTGCAATCATTCGCTGGCCAGGAGAAATTCCTGCCGACGTCGATTGCGATGCACTCGTCGGTTACATCGACGTGTATCCAACCCTTCGGCGTGTTAGCGGGCTTGAGGAGAAGAATAAACTCCCGCTCGACGGCCTGGATATTCTCGATGCGATTCGAGGCCAAGCCGAATTGCCGAAACGCGACTGGTATAGCTACATTGCTCAAGGCAATCCAGAGCGGGTCGCAATTTGTGACGGCCAGTGGAAGCTAGTCGTGAGCCAAGGTAGCGTGCTAGACGCTAGCCTCGAAAAGGCAGTTCCACGGATCGAACTATTTGATCTCAATCAAGACCCAAGCGAAGAAAACAATCTCGCGGTCGAGCATCCCGGCCGAAGCTCGACGATGCTCGGCAAGTTGCAAGCTCATCGCCGCCTGAAGATCTCTGGCATCCCAAACTACCTCGAGGGCAAGCAGGGATTCAAAGCCCCCAAGGACTGGTTAATTCAAGACTGACGGTTCGAATCGAATACAACTATCGATAGTCCCCCGTCGCGATCCATCCGCCATACTTCGCACTGGCCACCAGAGGATCAACCTCGGCTTTCAAGTACTGCAGCTGTGCCTTTTGAAGAGCCTCAGCTGGAGACAGCTTCTCACTTAAAAGGCAATCATAGAATTCTTGCATGAGATCGGAGGTGGCTTCGTCACCTACCGACCAAAGACTTCCAATAACTGTCCCTGCACCGGCAGAGCTCAATACCCGCTGTAAAGCGGGTACCCCATTCGACTCTCGGGCGCTACCACAACCAGAAAGAACGATGAGGCGAGTTGAGCTTAAGTCTAAATCCATTATCTCCGCAGCAGTTAAAATCCCATTCATGTTCTCATTCTTGTTCGCGCCGCTTAAGATCATACGCGGATTTAAGAAGGGATTGCGTCCAATAATCTGCTCCAGATTCTTCGACCGCTCAGCTTCATCTGGCAGAGCGGCAAAATGTGTGGCCAAGTGAATGATGTCATGCTGCAACAGATTTGAGACAACCACCGAACTGGTTGCACCACGGCCCACCGCTAGCACCGCTGGTTGGCCCGCATGTGTTTTGCCCCACACATCCGATACGGCATTGATTTCCTTAACGGTGAAGGGCAGATAGTCCCACTGATAATTGACATTTCCCTTGTCATATTCAAGACCACCAATCGCGCACAAGGATTCTGATTGCAATGCTTTTCTGGCAAGCGTTTGGCTTAGCGAGCGCCCGTTTTCAGCGTTGCAAAATAAATGCTTCTCGCAGAGCCACCGCGCCTTATTTTCACGGTCAGTCTCGTAAAGCCCATTCCACGGAACCTGTCCGATCGCTCCGTCCGAGATCACATAAACAAGTTCACACCCTTCTAAATGTGGCCGAAGCGGTTTCCACAACCGTTGCATGATCTCTTTGGAAGCCGATTGCGTATTAGCTCCCCATTTGAGCCCACGCCCAAGATCGACCATTGCATTCATCTCAGACTGACGGACTCGAATCCAACGATCCAACTCTTCCGCGTCCTGAAGCTGAACCCGCGTTAGTTCTCTGCCATCATTCCGTCGCACAAACACATCATATCGGTCAAAAATTGCGTCGTTGGGGTTCGAAGAAATCCAGGAAGAGTAACTGCCGCGACCTCGAACAAAATGTAGAACCGCTGACTTGGGTGGCAGAAGTGCCAAGAGTTCATCCGAAGATTTCTCAGGCAAGAGATCGTCAAGTTTGCCATCCGGAACCAACTTGCGTTCCAGTTCTGTAATTCTGTCCTGGACTTTAACAAGCCCCGTAGCATTCCTACTACCTCGCAAGAGATTTGCATGTTCTATCCGCAAGGCAAGTAACTCCTCCAGCTCTTTGCCTTTGCCTCTTGCTCGAAAGATTCGCCGCTGCAGAAGCATCGCGGCCGTTGCATTGCTCAGTCGCCAAACACGCTGATAAATGTCATTTTGATCTACTTTGGGATTCGCAGTTGGGTCACTGGCAATCAAAAGCTTAGAAAGCGCTCTCTCGTATTGGTAATCAAGATTGAGAAGTTCCGCGTCGGTGAACGCCCCCGCGTTCAATTCTAAGTACTTGAGAGCCTGTTCCAGCTCGACTAGACAAAACGTTATTGCCCTGGGGTAATCACCGATCTGCAGGCAGACTTCCGATTTCAAAGGCAATGTATCGCGTGCGATGGGATGGTAAATCTCACCACGAGCAACCAACGTGTCTGTTGCAGCAATAACATCTTCGGCACTCTGGCTGCTAGGCTCGACGGCATGCTCAGCGCAAGCAAGCAAGTGCGTCAAAATCAGTTCGGTCTGTTCATCCTTGTTGACCTTCGCGTCCAACGATTGCAGGGCATTCCGCAAGAGATCAATCACTGTTGTATGCTGCATCAACGGCAGAAGGGCCAATTGCACTCGATTGCTGAGTGCCCGAAATTCGCCATGTTCCCGCGTCCACGCGCTATTGCAGTTTGGGGCCGCTGCTTTCATCTTCTTAAATTCTGCATTCGCCTTTTTGAACTCGTTTTGTCGCCAATAGTCGTATCCGCGTTTCAAACTACAAACATAGATCCCATCTGCCACCCCGTTTACCAACGCCGACGCTTCGTCCAGCAATTGCTTCGCTTTTTCGAATTCACCAATTTCCGTGAAAAACTCTGCGTGCGAAGCTTTAAGCTCGACCAGGACCTGCCGATCTTTTATTTCGTACGTTTTGACGATCGCGGTTTCCTCTTGAAAGGCAGTCCTTGCCTCACCTAGGTTGTTCAGCGTCATAGCACGAATCGCAACCTTATAGAGAGCATTTGCGTGAACTTTGACATCATCCAGTTGCATCCTGTTCAATGGCTTTTGAACAGCGGGAAGATGACCTTCGGACACGTCACGCGCCTCCTTTACGATGGCCATCATGTCGGTATAGTCTCCCGCGATGGCTTGCATCTGACTCATTGCCAAAAGTTCCTTGACGAGTATGCGGGATTTGCAATCTGCCTTTCGGTAAAGCTTTACTGCTTCGCCCTGGACTGCGAAAGCCTCTGCCGGTGTACCAACCTGCTCCAAAGCACGCGCAAGGTTGCGAAGACTTGTAGCAATGGAAATAGTATCCTTAGACCTAAACTCTTTCTTGCATTCAATAAACAATGGTGAAAAGTCCGCCGCTTCCTGCGCTTTTGCCTTCTTCGAATTCTGAGAGATTTTGGGGATGCGATCGGATAGAAAATTTAGAGTCGGCTCAATGCCATATTCCCTTACTTTGGCTATGGCTTTCTGCCTATTTCCGTCCTTCAAGTCATCCATCGCCTTCTGAATTGCTGGCGGCGTTTGCTGAGCGCAGGCAACGGCACTAGGAAACAACAGTAAGAATAGAGCCGTAAGCCGCATTGGGATTCGTCCAGTTGAATGGTCATCTTGAATCGTCGATTTCGAACTCTCAATCGAAGACTCATTGGAATGGAGGATTTTGTGTAAGGCGAGCGACAGGTGCTTTTCCATCAATTGGTGACGCGGTAAGTCAAAAGCATAGCCGCGAGCTGCAAAGATTCGCTTGGGATTTCCTCAGAATCTGGAACAGAGCCGACTTCCTGCGAACTATCGTCGAATTTTAGGCCTCGAACGGCGTCGGTCGGCGATTCTTCACTTAAATATCCACGCTCTAACTGACCTAGGAAGGCCGCATTCAAACGCATATTACTGGCAACCAAGAGCAGCAACTCATCACCATCCGCAGCCACCGGAATGATTGGAAGCAATGTTTCCCAATCCTCAGAACCGATCGCAATCGCTTGAGCACCAGCAGCCATAACATTTGGCTTGACCTTTCCTGATTCGTACGAGACCACATGCAGGTAACTGACTCGTTCTGCTCGCACTTGCAAAAGAATTTCCGCACCGTCCTTAAGCTCTAGTCGTTCACGGTCATCAACTGGCTTCGTTGACAACCCGAGATCCTGCCTAACCTCAAAATCGAAATCGTTCAGAGAGGCAGCTGCATTCGCCAAGGCGTCAGGATCGACAGGGAGAGTAGGTGATGTCGAACCAATTCCCACATACAAAAACCACCCCACCAGCCCGACGATGGCAATTGCGCAAGCGATACTAGCGAAAGCAATCTTCGGTACAGATCGCTGTTCGGTGGGAGATGAAACGCTTGGCCGAGATTCGCCTAAGGCCTCGTACAAATCGCTGGCAGTGGCGAAGCGATCCGCTTGATCACTTTGCAAACAACGCAGAACTGTTTCTTCAAGTTCCGCTGGCACCGATGGGCGAAGCTGACGAGGTGGCTGAGGCCTGCGATTATCAATCTCGGTGGACAATGCGTCCAGGGTACCTTCCTCGTAAGGCAAAGCCCCAGTCAACATCTCGTAAAGCAATACACCCACCGACCATATATCGGCTCGACCGTCCAGCCATTGCGACTCGCCGCGAATTTGCTCAGGACTCATGTAACTCGGAGAGCCTACTATCTCTCCCCAACGCAAACGCTGCTCTTCCTTCTGAATCGAAAGCCCGAAGTCGCCAAGGACCACATCACCCTTCGCGTCGATCATGACGTTAGAGGGCGAAAGATCACAGTGAATCACACCTTGAGCGTGAGCGTACTGCAAGGCGGCGGTGATCTGCTGCGCGACCGAGGCGGCTCGATCGATCGATAACGGCCCCGCTTGCAGCTCACTGCGAAGCGTTTCGGATATGCGAGGCATTATCAAGTAGAGCTCGCCCGATTCTGTTCTCCCATGTCCCTGCAGCTCAATAATGTTGGGGTGCGAGAGCCTTTGCAAGGGCCCTAGCTCTCGCAATCCACCTGTCTCAGGGCGGTCAGATTCTTCGCTGACCATTCGCTGCAGTTTGAGGGCCACAATGGAACCGTTTGCATCCTTGGCCGAGTAGACATTGGAGAAAGCACCACTGCCTAGCTGCTCTATGATCTCATATTCATCAATCCGATCTCCTGGATGCAAATCGATGACATCTCGACGTTCCCATGCTTCATGAACGACATCCTCCCATTTTGGGAAACGATCCAGGTATCGAACCAAGATCAAACTATCGTGCCGCGAACGGCGGTAGTCCATTTCAATGCAGAGTAGCTCCAAAAGAAGGCTACCCAAGAATTCACGCGAACCCTCAACACTACGAAACTGACTTTCCAAGAGATCTCGGGAATTCTCAGCCTGACATAGCTCGTCCTCAAACGAATTGCACAGTTCGTCAATTCGGACACGATCCTCAAGACTCAAATTGTTATTTGCTTTTCTTGGGGTGTCCATCAAGTAGTTCTTTGTTCCATAAATCTCGAATCAATCGCAAGCGTCGTTCAATTGTTGGAGCAGATCGCCCCACCTGCTGACCAATTTCGCTGACGCCAAATCCGTTGAGTCGAAGCAAACATATTCTTCGGCACTGGTCATCCGGTAGCACGGCAAGCAAATGATCCAACAAATCTGCCGTTTCAACAGCATCGTGCGCAGAATCAACCCTAGAAGCAACTTCTTCCAATTGCCCTTGCTGGTCGTCCCATCCAAATTTTGGAGTACGCTTTAAACGGTTTTGAAAGCGCAACTGGGTAATTGCTTTGTTGGTCGTCGCAGTCGCTAACAATTTCCAAAGTCCGTCTCGATCCAAGAGCTTTGGATATTGGCCGCAATGCAGTCTCCGAAAAACGCTGTGAAAAGCATCCACAACAACGTCTTCCTCATCCGACATTGTCTGCCCCGCACCGCGCAACCGAGAGCGTGCGATAGCAAGTAGACGTTTGCAATAGCGGTTCCAGACCTGTGTGACCGCAACGGAATCTCCACCGCGAATCAACTTAATCAGGCGACTAACTGAACCTGGGCTGTTCCGCATAGCAGCTCCCACGGGCAAGAGGAAAAGAAAGTCGTTACGTGCAAGTTAGCCAAAATACCAGCAATGTCAAATCACCCTTTTTAGGTACGCTTCACGACGCAAAGATTTCCAAAAAATTTTTGATGGCTGAGGGGGATGCACGGCGATTTACCGCTAGTACCACTCTTTATCAAACCTGAGCCACACTTCCTAGAGCTACCGGCGCCGAAGCCGCGCGCTTAGCACAGTTATTCATTTTCGTATCGTTCACCGATCAATATTGCGGACATCTTGGGATGATCCTCGCCTCAAATTGATCGTGAGGACCGCGCCAACGCCATTGTCCCGCAAGATGCAGGGAAGCGCATACGCTATTGGCTGAACTGGAGATTTGCAATTCTCACATACCGCGACTCTCCCCTGATGCAGCTATTCCGATCCTGTTCCTTAAAGGAGAGGCTTCGCAAGCGTCGCCGAAGAGTTCTCTTACTGAAGCTCTCCTTCTGAACTTGAGATTGTGCCCATATCGGCTTCTTTCGAGACGCCATGGGTACGAAATTTTTCTGGCGCTTTTGATGGTATTCCACATCTCGTAGCGTTGTTCCTAGGGCCGCCTTCCTGTTCGTGCTGAATTCGTATTCGCTTAGTTCAGTGGTTCAAAAGGTAGGCAGTTTGATTGCGCCAACCACGCAACTTCAAACATCATTTTGTACCCAGATCAAAAAACTCTAAGGACATTTTCGTGAGCTCGGATCATCTACTCGAAAGATTGTTGAGGCGAATGAGGGAGCGTAGCCAATCTTCAAGTCGGGCGAAGGATCGAACAAAGAAACTACGTCATTTTGAACAACTGGAAGCGAGGTGCTTGCTGACTTGCGCTTCGGGTGATCCAGGTGATGACATTTTGACTGCTTGCGATTTGGCACCTAACCCTGGTGTCGTGATGGAGCTACAAGAAGCAATCGGAGACGGAAGCTACTTTTCCGGTGATGTTGATTTGTTTCGCTTGTCGTTGAACGCAGGCGAGCAGATCGACGTCGATATTGATGCAAATGCAACGGATGACGACGGTTGGATCAGCGATCTCGATAGCTATATTCGCGTGTTCGATTCTCAAGGAATTGAAATCGCTAGTAACAACGACGCCCAACATCCTAGCGATGGATACAGCTCGTTAGGCGATGCATTTCTGCAGTTCTCAGTGCCCACAACTGGCACTTACTACGTCGGGGTCTCCGAGGCGGCGAACAACTCCTATGACCCCAATTTTGCCGGAAGTGGCTTTAGTTATAACACCGGCGACTACCTACTGCAGCTCTTGGTGATCGGAAGCGGTGGCGACACAAATCAGCCTCCGGAAGCGCAGGATGACAACTACTCGGTGGACGAGGACGGCACGCTCACGGTTCCTGCACCCGGACTACTTGCGAACGACTCCGATCCTGAAGGTCAGTCGCTTTCTGTTTCCTTAGAGTTGGAACCACAGAGAGGATCGTTGACTTATCTCAATGCAGATGGCTCCTTTGAGTACACTCCTAATCCAGGCTTCAAAGACTCGGATAGTTTCACTTACAAGATCACTGATGTCGGGGGCAAAACTGATATCGGGACCGCGCACATAACCATCGTAGGTGGGAACAATGGCGGAGGTGGCGGAGTCGCAGTGGGCGACGACGTGATTGTGGTCAACTCCGCAGGAGATACGCTGGACTTTTCAGATGAGTGGACAACCCTACGTGAAGCAGTTCAAACAGCCAGTTCCAACGGTGCTTCTCGCGACACGATTCGTTTCGATCTTCCCGATGGAACCAATGAGATACTGTTGTCGCGTCCAGAATCCATCCTTATAGATTCAGACATAACAATCGAAGGGCCAGTCGAACGTGACCTAACAGTTAAGGTACCTGCTTTCAATCTAGCCGGCATTCGCCCATTTACTATCGAATCGGGGGACGTTTCATTTGTTGGACTCGGCATTCACAATGAAACGACGATTGCCGAAGATGGAGGAGCAATTTGGAACGACGGTACACTGACGTTAGTTGATGTTGATGTATTTGGAAGCAGTTCGAACGGCAATGGCGGCGGCATTTTCAACTCGGGGGAACTGAATTTAGTTACCAGCAATATTCATGACAATTCTGCTGGCGGCAACGGAGGCGGCATCTATTCAGTTGGTAACGTCGACATTTCGCGTTCTTCGATCTTTAGAAACGAAGGCATCCTCGGTGGTGGTCTCTATATAGCTTCGGGAACCGACAGCGATATACATGGCTCAACGATATCTGAAAACACGAGCACCCTAACAGCAGCCGGCATCTACGTAGATGGTGCTCTTCAATTGAGCGAGACAACTATCGCTGACAACGCTTCCGTCTGGGGAACGGCGGGCATTGAAGCGGCCTTCAATTCAAGCGTCACGGTTAGCCATTCGCTCATTGCACAGAACTCTGGCGACACCGACATTGCTGGCAACTTTCTATCCAGCGGTCACAACCTGATAGGAAATTTAGGATTCGCAATTGGATTTGGGACAGCTGGCGACCAACTTGGCTCACAGACTGCTGTCATCGATCCACTCATTGGAGTCCTTCAAAACAACGGCGGTAGAACCTGGACCCATCAACTATTGACCGGAAGTCCTGCGATCGATGCAGGAAGCTCTACGATTGGCACAGCCACGGATCAGCGCGGTGCACCGCGTGTTCTGGATGGGCTCGATCCAAATGCACCATTAGATGAAACGAAGACAGCAGATATCGGTGCATTCGAATTCGGTGCATTCTTTGTCAATACGAATGTTGATGAAACGGAATTGACTCCACTGGGTGATGGACGTGTCGCAGTTGCCTATGGTGGAGATGATTCCGTTTCCTTGCGCGGTGCGATTCAAGAGCTAAACGCGCTTTCCGGATTCAACAATCCAAATGGAGGCATCTTGGATGGCGTGATTCTCTTTCAGCCCTCCTATGGCGGGACCCTCATCAACTCAGGTTCTGCAGAGGACGATGGGCTCACCGGCGACCTTGACATCCATGGGAAGCTAACCGTTATTGGAAACGGTATTGAGGATACTCTCATCGACGGCAAGCACCGTTCACTCTACGTCGAAAAAATGAACTCAATCGAAATCGGTACGAATGACATGAAGTATCGATTCACAATTCCGTGGGTCGACGAAAGTCCAACGCTGGACGACCGGATTTTCCATGTGCACGAAGGCTCTGAACTTACCCTTCTCGATCTTACGATCGCAGGCGGCAACGCCTTGCCTGATGAAAGTGAATCCACGGGACAAGGCGGCGCAGTTTTGAATGACGGAGGAAGTTTGACCCTCAGCCAATCGCTAGTTGGCTACAACCAAGGATGGCAGGGCGGTGCGATCACGAATCGCTC